>JBKPDA010000216.1:0-21601 GCA_046727635.1 Actinomycetota bacterium
GAGATGTCGTTCGCGCGCTCGGTCTCGGAGACCGAGAGTGTGGACCAGCCCACCTCGGTGATCTCGATCGGCACGGACGGGCCGGCCAGCTGATCGACCAGAGCCCGGAAGGCGGCATTGCGCGCCTCGGTGTTCGGCACGTCCGCCTGGTAGGGGTGGAGGGCGATCGCGTCCACGTTGCCCCTCATGTCGGGGCGGTGGGCGAACATCCGGCGGAGGAACGTCATCTCGTCGACGCCGCCGCCGTCGGTGCCGAGCGCCAGCCCCCCGACCACGACCTCGGCCTGCGGGTCCACGGGCTTGATGGCGGCCCGCGCCGCCATGTAGAGGTCGGCGAAGTGCTCGGGAGCGTTCGTCTGCGGGTGGAGGAACAGGTTGGCGTTCTCCTCGTTCCAGATCTCGTACTGGAGCACCGGCAGCTGCGGCAGGCTGGGGTGCGACTTCCAGAAGGCACCGCCGCGCCCATAGCGCTGGGCGAATACGTTCGCGTAAGTGGCGAAGTCGGCCACGTGGCTCTGCGCCACCTCGGAGTTGCTGTCACCCGAGATCACGCCGGCCCAGCCCGTGGAGTAGTCGATGATCGGGTACCAGCGGATGCCGTGCTGGGCCATCGCCGTCACGATCGAGTCGAAGAAGGACCAGTTGTAGTTGTGGTGGCCGCCCGATGGGGCGTTCGGCTCGACGTTCTGCCAGCGGGCGTCGTAGCGGGCCAGCTGCAGTCCGCCGGACGACATCGCCGCCAGCTGCGGGCCCCAGCTCGAGCTGGAGTTGTCGAACACGTTCTGGACGTTCGCGCCGTAGAACATGTCCGGCACGGCAGCGCGCGCGCTCGCCACCGCGACGAGCATCAATGCCGCAGCGATCCATGCACAGCGGATTTTCACGGGCTCACCAAGCCCGCCGGGGAGGGCTCCTTCATGTTCAACGTCTGGGCGCGGCTGCGAGTCCCGCTAGGCGCGAATCAGCCCCAGCACCTCGTCGCGCTTCACCTCCATGTGGTCACGTGACACAAGTGATTCCAGATTGAGACGCAGTAGAGGCTCTGTGTTCGAGGGCCTCACGTTGAAGTGCCAGTCCTCGTAGTCCACCGAGACCCCGTCGAGCCAGCTCACCTCGCCATCCGAATATCGCTCGGCGATCTCGCTCATCTTCCCTTCCTGGTCTGCCACCTCGGAGTTGATCTCCCCCGAAATGAAGTAACGCTCTCGTAGAGGCGCGAGCAATTCGCTCATCCGCCTCTCCTTCACCGACAGCAGCTCAAGAATGAGCAGGGCTGGAATGGTGCCAGAGTCGGCGCAATAGAAATCGCGGAAGTAGTAATGGCCCGAGACTTCTCCGCCGAAAGCTGCACCTTCCTTGCGCATTCGGGTCTTGAAGAAGGCGTGCCCCACGCGGTTCACCTCAGCGTGGCCCCCGGCCCGCTCCACGACGTCCCGCACCGCCCGGCTGGCACGCACGTCGTACAGGATCGTGGCGCCCGGGTCCTTCGCGAGCACCGACTCCGCGAGTAGCGCGGTGAGGAAGTCGCCGTCCACGAACTCGCCGGTGTCGTCGATGAAGAAGCAGCGGTCGGCGTCACCGTCCCAAGCTATACCGAGCTCGGCCCCTTCGGAAAGAACTTTCTTCACGATGAAGCGGCGGTTTTCGGGGAGCAGGGGATTCGGCTCGTGGTCGGGGAAGTTGCCGTCGGGCGTCCAGTAGGTGGGCACCTGCTCGATGGCAAGGGTGTCGAGGATCGGCCCCGCCATCGGCCCCGCCATGCCGTTGCCGCCGTCGAGCACCACCTTGCCGGCGCGCACCCGGCTCGGGTCGATGAAGTTCGTCGCGGCCGTACGGAAGTCGGCGCTCACGTCCTCCCGGGTCAGCTCGCCGCGCGGCTCGACGGGCGGACCGGGCTCGCCCGCTTCCACCAACTCCTTGATCTCGCCGATGCCGGAGTCGCCCGACAGCGCAAGCGCTCCGCGCTTCACGAGCTTCGCGCCGGTGTAGGCCTTCGGGTTGTGCGAGGCCGTGCACATCAGTCCGCCCGCGAGATCGCGTGAGCCGACTGTGAAATACAGCATCTCGGTGCCCACCTGGCCGATGTCGACCACACCGGCGCCCTCGTCCCGGATGCCGTCGATGTAGCGGGCGCTCAGCTCCGGGGCGGTGAGGCGCATGTCGCGCCCGACGGCCAGGGTCAGGCTGCTGGCGGGCGCGCCCTCGAAGTCGGCGATCACGCGGGCGAACGCGCGCCCCACCTGGTACGCCACGTCGGCGTCGATCTGCTCGCCGTAGAGGCCGCGGACGTCGTAGGCCTTGAAGATGCCGGGGTCAACCGCCATCGGCGAACCTCGCGCTGAGCGCCTTCCACGAGTCGGCGAGGCTCTGCGGCAGCACCCTCGTGTCGGCGATCACCGGCATGAAGTTGGTGTCAGCGCTCCAGCGCGGCACCACGTGCAGGTGCACGTGGTCCTCCACGCCCGCGCCCGCGATCTTGCCCTGGTTGATCCCGAGGTTGAAGCCCTCCGGCGCGTACTCGTCGCGTAGCACTCCGAGCGAGCGCTTGGCCAGCGTCATCAGCTCGAGCAGCGTCGGCTCGTCGAGCTGCTCGATCGATGGCTCGTGCGCGAAGGGCGCGACCATCACGTGCCCGTTGTTGTACGGGTACGCGTTCAAGATCACGAAGCAGCGCTCGCCGCGGTGGACGATGTACGCGGACTCGTCGTCGGCCAGCTCGGGCTTCGAGCAGAAGATGCACTCGCCCGTCTTTGGTCCCTTGATGTACTCGAGGCGCCACGGCGCCCACAGCCTGTCTTCGGCCACGGCCACGGCAGGCTAGCGGAGCGTTCACGCCGGCCTATTCAGGGTCTCGCCCGTCGCCGGTTGCTTTCTGGGCAGAGCCTGCGTAGAGTCGGCGATGCGGTGCCCAGCTGGCCCTGGCCCGCTTTTCCATCTCCTGGAGGTTTCGTCATGCCGGCCGATCCGGAACGAGTCAAGGACGATCAGCCGATCGTCGACGAGCACCCTTACATCCGCATGCTGCGCGGCGACCTGGGACTCGTGCTCCGCATCTACGCGGTCGGCGGCTCGCTGCTGCTGGTGTTCCTCTGCGCGATGGGGATCTTCGCGGTAGCCAGCTAGAGGAACCTCTAAAGCCAGCCGCGCTTGCGGAAATAGGCCACGAGGGCGGCGAGCACCGCCACCATCACGCCCGCGATCACCCAGAAGGCCTCCTTCGAGCCCTCGCCGGGCACGCCCACGTTCATGCCCCAGATGCTCGCGATCAGCGTCAGCGGCAGCAGGATCACCGACACCGAGGTGAGGAAGCGCAGCACGTTGTTCAGGCGGTGCGAGATCACGGACTCGTTCGTGTCCTCGAGCGCCTCCACCACTTCCTTGTAGTTCTCGAGCATGTCCCAGATGCGCTCGGACGCGTCGACGATGTCGTCGAAGTAGATCTCGAGCTCCTGCCCGAAGAAGCGCTGCTTGGTGCGCTCGAGGTCGCGCAAGACGCTTCGCTGAGGCCGGATGATCTTGCGGAAGTTGATGATCTCCTGCTTGGCGTTCGAGATGTCGCGCACGACCTCCTCGGCGCCGCCCTCGAAGATGTCCTCCTCGAGCCGGTCGAGCTTGTTGCCCATCTTGCGGAGCATCGGGAAGCAGTAGTCGAACGAGTCGTCGACGATTCGGTAGAGCAGGTAGCCGGGTCCCTGCGAGAAGAGCTGGTCGCGCAGGTCCTCGGAGGAGCGGCAGCTCTCGAACAGGTACTCCACCGGCTGGAGCGGCACGTTCGGGATCGTGATCAGGTAGTCCGCGCCAACGAACATGTCGAGCTCGCCGGCGTTCAGCCGTCCCACGGACTTATCGAAGACCGGGAAGTGGAGGACGATGAAGAGGTAGCGCTCGTATTCGTCGATCTTCGGGCGCTGGTTGCGCGAGGTGACGTCCTCGTAGTCCAGCGGGTGGAACTCGAAGTGCTCCTCGAGCCAGGCGCGATCCAGCGGACCGGGGCGCTCGATGTTGATCCAGCGGAGGCCGGCGTGCTCGATGACCTCGACGTTGGGCTCAGCGACCGGCGCCTGAGCGAAGGCGTCGACCCCGCGAGCGCGATCCCCGCGGCGCAGCCGTGGCTTTGGCAGGTTCGGCATGGCGTCTGAGCGGGTCGTCGAGCATTGGAATCACCTTCGCACTAACGATTCTACTTTCGCGGCCGATCACCTGGCTAGGTTGGGCCGTCCGGCCACGCCTGCAAAATCTGTACTCTGTAGCAAGACATAGCCGTTCGCATCGAGAGGGGTGGAGGGACATGGCCCTGTGAAACCCCGGCAACCACCTGGTGCGACCCACAAGGTCGGCCAGGAACGGTGCCAATTCCATCGGACTCCAAGAAGTGGTCCGGGAGATGTGACAGGGGCGCCTGAACAGCCTCCGTCACAGCGAAAGCGGCGACGGAGGTTTTCGATTTCAAGGGAGTTTCACATGCCCGCACAGGCGCTTCAGTGCAAGGAATGTCATGAGCAGTACCCGCTCGAGGCTCGCTACGTCTGCGAGCGCTGCTTCGGGCCGCTCGAGGTCAGCTACGACTTCTCCGGTCTCGACGTGGAGGCCGCCAGGCGCAAGATCCAGGCCGGTCCGCGCTCCATCTGGCGCTACCAGGACTTCCTGCCGTACTCGGGGAAGCCGGCCAGCCCGCTCACCACGGGCACCACGCCGCTGATCAAGGCCGACCGCCTGGCCGACCGCCTTGGCCTGCGCGAGGTGTACGTGAAGAACGACACCGCCAACCCCACGCACTCGTTCAAGGACCGCGTGGTGAGCGTGGCCCTGGCGAAGGCGATCGAGCTGGGCTACCGGACCGTGGCATGCGCCTCCACCGGCAACCTCGCCAACTCCGTGGCCGCGCACGCCTCGGCCGCGGGCTTGGAGTCGTATGTGTTCATCCCGGCGGACCTCGAGGAGCAGAAAGTGCTCGCCACCGGGATCTACGGCACCAAGCTCGTGAAGGTGCACGGCAGCTACGACGACGTGAACCGCCTCTGCACGGAGCTGTCGTCGGAGCGCGAGTGGGCGTTCGTGAACGTGAATGTGCGTCCGTACTACTCGGAGGGCTCGAAGACGCTCGGGTACGAGATCGCCGAGCAGCTCAGCTTCCGCCTGCCCGACCGGCTCGTGGTTCCGATCGCCTCCGGTTCGCTGTTCACGAAGATCGCCCGCGGCTTCGAGGAGTGGATCGAGGTCGGACTCATCAAGGACGGCACGGTGCCGGTGTTCAACGGCGCACAGGGCGCGGGCTGCGCTCCGGTGGCCGAGGCGTTCGACGCCGGGCACGACTTCTGCAAGCCGGTGCGCCCGGCGGGCATCGCTAAGTCGCTCGCGATCGGCAACCCCGCCGACGGGCCCTACGCGCTCGAGCTCGCGCGGCGCAGCGGCGGCTCGATCGACGCGGTCACCGACGACGAGATCCGCGCGGGCATCCGCCTGCTGGCCGAGACCACGGGCATCTTCACCGAGACCGCCGGCGGCGTCACCACCGCGGTGCTGGCCAAGCTCGCCGAGCGCGGCGACATCGATCCCGACGAGCGCGTGGTGCTCGTGATCACGGGCGACGGATTGAAGACGCTCGACGCCGTGCGCGATGGCTTCGAGGCGTTCGAGATCGACCCGAGCGTGGACGAGTTCGAGCGCACCTGCGAGAGGGGCGCTGTCAGGGCCTAGCCCGCTTCGCGCTGGCTAAGATACGCGCCCCGATGCCGGTCACGGTCAAGATCCCAACCCAGCTCCGCAGCGTCACGGGCGGCGAGTCCGAGGCGAGCGTGGAGGACGTCTCCACGGTCGGCGAGGTGCTCGACGGCCTCTACGAGCGCTTCGAGGGGCTGCGGGAGCGGATCGCCGAGGACGGCGACCTGCGCCGCTTCGTGAACGTCTACGTGGAGGGCGAGGACATCCGCTTTCTGGATGGGCTCGACACCGCGGTAGAGGACGGCGACGAGGTCACGATCCTCCCCGCGGTGGCGGGTGGATGACGTCCTTCCGTTAGTCGCGATTCTCTGCGGCGGCCGGGGCACGCGCATGCGCGCGGGCGGTGAGACGGTGCCCAAGCCTTTGGTCGAGATCGGTGGGCGGCCCGTGTTGTGGCACGTGATGTCGCTGTACGCGGGGCAGGGGTTCGACCGCTTCCTACTGCTCACCGGCAACTCGCACGGCGCCGTGGAGCGCTTCGCAGACATGCTCGACTGGGATGTGACCTGCCTCGAGACGGGGGCGGACACACCCACCGGCGGGCGGGTGCAGCGGGCGCGTGACCTCCTTGTCGGCGGCACCTTCTGCCTCACCTACGCGGACGGCGTGGCCGACATCGACCTGCGCGCGCTGCTCGACTTCCACGCCGACAGCGGCGGCGCAGCCACGATCACCGTCGTACAGCCCACCAGCCCCTGGGGCGTGGCGCGCCTAGGCGACGGCGGCCGCGTTGACGGCTTCCAGGAGAAGCCGCGGCTCGACAGCTGGGTGAACGGGGGCTTCATGGTGATGGAGCCGCGCGCGCTCGACGCGATCGGGCCGGATGACGTGCTCGAGCGGCGGCCGCTCGAGCAGCTGGCGGCCGCGGGCGAGCTGTACGCGTTCCAGCACGAGGGCTTCTGGGACTGCATGGACACGTACAAGGACACCTTGCTGCTCAATGAGCTCTGGGAGCGCGGCGACGCGCCCTGGCGCCCGCTGGTCGAGACGTGAGCGAGGGCCAGCGCTACGCCGGCAAGGCGGTGCTCGTCACCGGCGCCGAGGGGTTCATCGGCTCGTGGCTCGCCGAGCGGTTGCTCGACGAGGGCGCCGCGGTCGTGACCCTGCGGCGCGACGTGCCGCCACTCTCGTACTTCCGGCTGGCCGGGCTCGAAGAGAGCTGCGAGATCGCGGAGGGCGACCTGCTCGACCACGACTCGCTCGTCCGGATCATCGAGCAGCACGAGGTCCGCGCGGTGTTCCATCTGGCGGCGCAGCCGATCGTCGGCGCCGCAAACCGCTCGCCGCTGTCCACTTTCGAGACCAACGTGCGCGGCACCTACACGCTGCTCGAGGCCTGCCGGGCCGGCGGAGATCGGGTGGAGCGGATCGTGGTGGCGTCGTCCGACAAGGCCTACGGCGAGCACGCCGAGCTGCCCTACCGCGAGGAGTTTGCGTTGCGCCCGCGCCACCCGTACGAGGTGTCCAAGGCGTGCGCGGACTTCATCGCGCGCTCGTATGCCGAGTCGTTCGGGCTGCCGGTGGCGGTCACGCGGCTGGCGAACGTGTATGGAGGCGGCGACCTCAACTTCTCCCGCATCGTGCCCGACACGATCCAGGCGCTCGTGCGCGGCCGCGCGCCGCTGATCCGCTCGGACGGCACGCCGCAGCGCGACTTCATCTACATCGAGGACGCGGTGGAGGCGTACCTCGCGGTGGCCGACTCGCTCCAACGGCCGGAGCTCCGCGGACGCGCCTGGAACGCCGGCAACGGGCACCCGACCTCCGTGCTCGACCTGGTGCGCCGCCTGATCGAGGTGTCCGGCCGCGAGGTCGTGCCGGAGATCCGCGGGCACGGCACGCCGGCGGGCGAGATTGACCGGCAGTGGCTCGACTCCAGCTCGATCCGGAGCGAGCTGGGATGGGAGCCGCGCTGGGAGCTCGGGCGCGGGCTGGCCGAGGCCTATGCCTGGTACGAGCGCCACCTGGACTAGCGCTTCGTGCCAGCGGCTGGCGCACCGGCGTTTGGGTGTCTCCCCGAGCCCGAATACAGGGACGCCCGGATGGGCGCACGCGGCCGGCTCGGCCAGGCTCGTCTCATGCACGCCAGCCGCATACGTGTCCTCCTGGCGGATGATCACCTAGCGGTCCGTCTTGGACTCGCAGATCTCCTCGAAGACGAGGAGGGCATCGCGCTGGCCGGCGCGACGGCGTCGGCGCGGGAGATGCTGGTGGAGGCGCTGCGCGTCAGCCCCGACGTGGCAGTGGTCGACTATCAGCTGGGCGACGGCCAGACCGATGGCCTGTCGCTCTGCCGCATGCTCAATGGCCTCCCGCGCCCGCCGCGCGTCCTCGTGTACTCGGCTTACGCCGACTCGAGGCTCGCCGTGAGAGCGGTCGTGGCGGGCGCGGATGGGGTGATCAGCAAGGGGTCGCTCGGGACGGAGGTGGTCTGGGCGATCCACGCCGTGGCCGAAGGCCGCAGGTTGCTGCCACCCGTCGCGCCCGCCATCGCCCGTTCGCTGAGGGACAGGCTCGGCCCGCTCGACCAGATCATCCTGCGCATGCTCATCGAGGGCATGGCCGACGACGACATCAGCCGGGCGCTCGAGCTCTCGCCCGAGCGGCTCGACTCGCGCCGCTGGGAGATGCTGCGCGTGCTGGGGGCCATGCCCGATCGACGTCCCGCCCCCGCCACCGCGCTGTGATGGCTTACCGGGTGCTCGTGGTCGACGACCACGCGGCGGTGCGCAGCGGGCTGACGGCCCTGCTCGACGACGAGCCCGACCTCGACCCCGTGGGCGCGGCGGCCGGCGCAAGGGAGGCCCTGGAGCAGGCAGAGCGCCTCGAGCCGCACGTGGCGATCGTGGACTTCCAGCTCGGGGACCGCGACGGGCTGACCCTGTGCCGCCAGCTGAAGGAGCTGCCGACGCCCACGCGCGTCGTGCTCTACTCCGCGTACGCCGATGGGCCGCTGGCCCTGGCGGCCGTGATCGCCGGCGCCGACGGCGTGGTGCACAAGGCGGCGCTGGCGGAGCACCTCTGCCGCGCCATCCGCACGGTGGCCGCGGGTGGCGGCGCGGTGCCGGCGATCACTCCCGCCGCACACGCGGTGGTGGCTGAGTGCCTCGAGCCGGAGGATCTGCCGATCCTCAGCATGTTGCTGGCGGGCAACGAGCCCGAGGAGATCGCAGAGGTGCTGAACGTGCCGCCCGACTGGCTGGCCGCTCGGCGCTGGGCGATGGTGGAGCGGATGCGCCGGGTTTCCGGCCGGCTGGTCGGCGCCTCCGCCGCGCGCAGCGGCTCGCGTGCTTAGCTGACAGTCATGACAAGCCACGCCAGCGCGTCTCCGCGCTACACCCCACTGTTCCAGCGGGTGGCGGCCACCAACGCGATCGTGCTCGTCGCCGCCTGCGTCGTCACGATCGTCGTGGTCTCCCCGCAGAAGCTCAGCTCGTTCGCGATCTGGGAGGCGGTGGTGCTGCTGTCGGCGCTCGTGCTCGTGGCGACGATCAACCTCTACCTGCTGCGGCGCGCGCTCGGACCGCTCGAGGCGCTCACAGCGCTCGCCGGCCGGGTCGACCTGACCCGCCCGGGGCAGCGCGTGCCGGTGAGCCCGTACGGGTCGGAGGCGAGCGAGCTGGCCGCGACGTTCAACGAGATGCTCGAACGTCTGGAGAGCGAGCGGCGCGATTCCACGCGGCGGGTGCTTGCCGCGCAGGAGAGCGAGCGGCTGCGCGTGGCGCGCGAGCTGCACGACGAGGTGGGGCAGACCCTCACGGCGGTGCTCCTCCAGCTCGGCCGCTGCGCCAAGCGCGCTAGTCCGGAGCTGGCGGGCGAGCTGGAGGAGGCCCAGGAGAAGGCGCGCGAGACGCTCGAGGAGGTGCGGCGGATATCGCTCGAGCTGCGGCCCGAGGCACTCGACGACCTCGGGTTGGCGAGTGCGCTGGTGGCGCTCAGCGAGCGCTTCGCGCAGGGCGTGGGGCTGGAGGTGACGCGCAGGCTCGACCGGGAGCTGCCGCCGCTCGGCGAGGAGGCCGAGCTGGTGATCTACCGCGTGGCCCAGGAGGCGCTGACGAACGTGGCTCGCCACTCTGGCAGCGAGCGGGTGGAAATCGTGCTCGGCAGCTCGAACGGGACGGTGACCCTGCGAGTACTGGACGAGGGGAGCGGCATCGACGCGGAGGACGGGGGAGGGCTGCGCGGGATGCGTGAGCGCGCCGTGCTGGTGGGCGCGGAGCTGAACGTGCGCAGGCGACCGAGCGGCGGCACCGAGGTTCGACTCGATGTGCCGGTCCACGAGGGCGACCTGTGGCTCCGCTGAAGACACGCATCCTGCTGGCAGACGACCACGCGGTGGTGCGCCGCGGCCTGCGGCTGGTGCTCGACTCGGAGCCCGACCTGGAGGTGGTGGCCGAGGTGGGCGACGGCGCCGAGGCGGTGGAGCGCGGCCTGCAGGACGACGTGGACCTGGCGATCCTCGACGTGACCATGCCGCGCATGACGGGCCTGCATGCTGCCGCCGAGCTGGGCCGCCGCCGGCCGGAGCTGCGGGTGCTGATCCTCTCCATGCACGACAACGAGCAGTACCTGTTCGAGGCGCTGCGGGCGGGCGCCTCGGGCTATGTCCTGAAGTCGGTGGCCGATCGCGACCTCGTGGAGGCGTGCCGCGCGACGATGCGCGGCGAGCCGTTCCTGTACCCGGGCGCCGTCACCGCGCTGATACGGGACCACCTGGAGCGGGCTCGCGCGGGTGACGTCGCCCCGGATCCGCTCAGCCCGCGCGAGACCGAGATCGTGAAGCTCGTGGCGGAGGGCCACACGAGTCGCGAGATCGCCGAGACGCTGGTGATCAGCGAGAAAACCGTGGAGCGCCACCGCGCGAACATCCTCGACAAGCTCGGGATGCGGGATCGCGTGGAGCTGACGCGCTACGCGATCCGCCGCGGACTGATCGAGCCCTGATCGAGAGGCGAGTGCGAACGCGCCAATTAGGCGCATCAGCAGTCAAGTAGCGACGGTTGCGAACCGATCTCGTGGCCATGGCTCTGCCCGGCGACGGACGATGAGCGTTTTCGCCGCAATTGGGCGGTCGCTGCCGCGTGGCGGGACGCTCCCGGAGGAGGACTGGCGGCACCGCCACACCGCGATGGTCATCTCGGTGTGGCTCTGCGTGCTGGTGCTGCTCGCCTACGGCGCCGCCGAGCACTTCGCGCTCTGGCACAACTTCTTGCACGTCTTCTCGGTCCTGCCACTCGGCGTGATGGCCGGGATGAGACGCTTCTCGCCGAAGATCCGCTCAGCCGCGGCGTCGCTGGCGCTGCTCACCATCTGCGCGCTGCTGGTGCACATCTCGGGCGGGCTGATCGAGATGCACTTCTCGTTCTTCGTGGTGATCATCGTGCTCACCCTCTACGAGGACTGGATGCCGTTCCTCTTGGCCGTGGGTTACGTGCTCATCCACCACGGCGTGATGGGCACGCTCGAGCCGCACGCGGTGTTCAACCGGCCCGACGCCTGGGCGCACCCGTGGAAGTGGGCCGGCATCCATGCGATGTTCGTCGCGCTGGCCGGCGTAGCGGGCGTTGTGTCGTGGCGCCTGAACGAGAACGTGCGCGTGCGTATGCACGAGGCTCAGCGCAGGCTGGAGGAGATGTCCGAGACCGACTCCCTCACCGGGCTGCCCAACCGCCGCAAGCTGATCGGCGATCTCGACGCCGCGCTCGCCGAGCGGCGGCCGGCGCTGGTGATGCTCTTCGATCTCAACGGCTTCAAGAGCTACAACGACAGCTTCGGCCACCTGGCGGGCGACGCCCTGCTCGCGCGGCTTGGGCAGCGCCTGATGGGAGCGGTTCGGCCGTATGGGACGGCCTACCGCCTCGGTGGCGACGAGTTCTGCGTGGTGGGCGAGCCGCCGGCTGACGCGCGGCTCGGGTTCGAGATGGAGGCCGCGGCCGCGCTGACCGAGCTGGGCGACGGCTTCACCGTGACGAGCTCGCACGGCTCGGTGCTGGTCCCGGAGGAGGCGCCCAATACCACCGAGGCGCTGCGCCTGGCCGACGAGCGGATGTACATCCACAAGGACGGCTCACGGCCTTCTGCGGGAAGCCAGAGCAAGAACGTGCTCGTCCAGGTGTTGGCCGAGCGGCTGCCCGATCTCGAGGAGCACCTGAACGGAGTGGCGGATCTCGCGGTGAGCGTGGGCGCGCGGCTGGGGCTCGCAGACGACCGGCGCCAGCAGCTGTTCCACGCCGCCCAGCTCCACGACGTGGGCAAGATCGCGATCCCCGACGCGATCATCTCCAAGCCCGCTCCCCTCGACGAGACCGAGTGGGCGTTCATGAAGCAGCACACCGTGATCGGCCAGCGCATCATCGACGCGGCGCCGGCGCTCCACGGGGTGGGCGAGCTGGTGCGCTCGAGCCACGAGCGCTGGGACGGCGGCGGCTATCCCGACGAGCTGAGCGGCGAGGCGATCCCGCTCGGGGCCCGCATCGTGGCGGTCTGCGATGCGTACGACGCGATGGTGTCGGAGCGGCCGTACAAGTCCGCGCTGTCAGTGGGCGAGGCGCTCGCCGAGCTGCGGCGCTGCGCCGGCAGCCAGTTCGATCCCGCCGTGGTGGATGCCTTCGTGCGCGTGGTGACGGAGCGCGCCAGCGTGGTCGAATCCGCTGCCTAGCCTGCACGGAAACGCTCGACCGAACTTGCGCATTTCAGCCGGGCGCGCCAAATGAGGTAGATCAGCCGTCAAAGTTGGCGCGGTTAGCGTCCCTGTGGGAGGGGACGCGATGGCCGGCGGGGGTGCGAAGTGACAGTTGAAGTCAGCCGGCTCGCGCCGGCTACCGCCGAGGAGCGGACGTCAGTCGGCAGTAGGCTCGACTCGCTCGCGGCGCGCGTGTACTCGGCACTCGATGCCGGGTCGGTGGCGGTCTTGCTGGTGGACGCGGGCGCCGGTGAGAGCAGGCTGATCGCGGAGGCCGGGATCGGGCGCTCGGTGCTCGGGCATCACTTTCCGCTCGACGACGGGCTCGCCGCGCGAGCGATCGCCACGGCGCAGACCGTGGCCGACGACGACGGGCACTTGAGGGTGGAGTACACGGGCTCCGACGGCCTGTGCGCCGCGGCGTCGCCGATCCGAAGCGGCGGAGCGGTGGACGGCGCGTTCTGCGCCGTGCTCGACGGCTGCCACTTGATAGAGGAGCGCGATTTGGCGGTGCTCGACTCCGCGGCCGATGCCGCCGGCGCCTACCTCGAGCGGGAGGGTTCTGAGCTCCGCGCCGCGGGCGCGGCCGAGGCAACGGTGTCGGTGCTGTCCGAGCTGGTGGACCTGCGCGACGGCTATGCGGTGGCCGACGTCCAGGAGGTGGTACTGCTCGCGACCGCGATCGGCGAGAAGCTCGGAATCGGCGATGAGGCGCTCGCGGAGCTGGCGCTGGCCGCGCGCGTGCACGACATAGGCAAGATCGGCGTACCCGACCGCGTCCTGCACAAGGCCGGCAAGCTCGACGCCGACGAGCTGGCGATCATGCAGCGCCACGTCCACTGGGGCGCTCAGACCCTGGCGCGCATGCCCGGTCTCGAGGTCGTGGCGACCACGGTCCGCGCGCACCACGAGCGCTGGGACGGCAAGGGCTACCCAGCGGGCGCGAAGGGCGACGACATTCCGCTCGAGAGCCGCGTAATCGCGGTCTGCGACGCCTACCGGGCGATGACCAGCGACCGCCCCTACCGGCATGCCCTGCCGGCTGGGCGCGCGCTGGCGCTCGTGCAGAAGGGCGCCGGCACGCTATTCGACCCCACGGTGGTGGACACCCTCGTGGAGGTGCTCGCCGAGGAGGGCGTGGCTCCGCGACCCGCGGACCAGCCCGACGCGACGGCGCTGCGCCGGAGGGAGGCCGTCGGCGGCGGCAGCAGGCTATGGGCGGCGCTCGAGCGCCTCGAGGCGCTGCCGGTGCTGGCCGAGTCGCGCCAGCGGCTGCTCGAGCAACTGCGAGAGCCGACCCCGTCGACCGCGAAGGTCGTCCAGATCGTGGAGGGCGACGTGGCGCTGACCGCGTCGGTGCTCCGGCTGGCGAACTCCGAGCCGGGCGACGACCGCGGACGCATCGGCAGCGTGCCCTATGCCGTGGAGATGCTGAACGCGCGCGGAATGCAGGCCCTGATCTCGCGCATGTCCGTCACCGACCTGTTCGGGCGTGGGACCGGCTGGGCGATTCCACAGAACGGCTTCCGGCTGCACGCGCTGGCGGTACGCGACGCCGCGCTCGTCCTGGAGCGTGCGGTGGGCTTCGGGCGGCGGGACGAGCTCGTGTCGGCCGCGATGCTCCATGACGTGGGCAAGCTCGCCCTGGCCTACGCACACGACGACTATCCGGACCGCTACCACGCCGACTCGCCCGAGGAGCGAGTGCGCGTGGAGCGCCGCGAGCTGGGGCTGGACCACTCGGCGATCGGGGCGATCGCCCTGAGGCGCTGGCGCGTGCCCGAGAGCATCGCCCGCGCGGTGGAGGCCCATCACATGCCGGAGGCCCGGGAGATGGCGGCGGTGCTGCGCCTGGCGGACATGCTCGCCCACTTCTCCCACGGCGCCGGCGTCACGCCTCGCGTGATGGTGGAGGCCGCGAACGCCCTGGACCTGGACGAGGCGTCGCTGCGGTCGCTGATGTACGAGCTGTCGGCCGGGGAGCGCGCCAACGACCACCGTGTGGTGGATCCCTCGCCGCTTACGCAGCAGGAGACGCTCGCCCTTCGCGGGCTGGCCACCGGAAAGATGTACAAGGAGATCGCCGAGAACATGGGGCTGTCGACGAGCACAGTGCGCTCACACCTGCACAAGGCGTACGGCAAGCTCGGCGTGCCGGACCGCGCGCAGGCCGTGCTGGTCGCGACCGACCGAGGCTGGATCTAAGAGTTCCGCCGAGGGCGATCAAGTTTGGGGCCAGACCCGCCGATGGTGGGGTAGGTCATGCCAGGGACGGCTGTTGCAACTCGAGCGATCGTGGCGATCGCCGCTGCGGTGGGGCTGGCGCTGCCCGCCGCCGCGTCCGCCTATCAGGGCACCGACCCGCAGACGCTCGAGAACCAGGGCGTGACCGAGCTGATCGTGAAGCGCGACGACGGCCTAAGCGCGAGCCAGCGCTCGGACGTCCGCGCGGATGCGGACGCGCGCCTCGTGGGCACGATGCGGCTGCCGGACACGGAGGTGGTGCGCGTGCCCCGTGGTCAGCTGGTTGAGTCGTTGCACGAGCTGAACGACGACCCGCGGGTGGAGTGGGCCGAGCCGAACGCGCCGGTGCGGGCGTTCACGACGGACACGCTCTTCTCGTCGCAGTGGGCGCTCGCCGCGCCGGCGCCCGGCAGCGGCGGCATCGACGCGGTGGATGCCTGGCCTCAGAGCACCGGCGCGGGGGTCACCGTCGGGATCGTCGACACTGGCGCCGACCTGACGTCAGCCGAGCTCCAGCCGCAGCAGAGTGGCACGGGCTACGACTTCGTCAACGGCGACTCCAGCCCCGACGACGACAACGGACACGGCAGCCACGTGTCGGGGATCGTCGCCGCGGTGGCGAACAACAACTTGGGGATCGCGGGGGTCGCGCCCAGCGCGAAGCTGGTTGAGGCGAAGGTGTTGGACAGCAACGGATCCGGCTGGGATTCGGACATCGCCGATGGCTTCGACTATGCCGCCGCGCACGGCGCGCAGGTGGTCAACGCAAGCCTCGGCGGCAGCTACTCGCAAGCGATGTACGACGCCATCGCGCGCCACCCGAGCACGCTGTTCGTGGTCGCCGCCGGCAACAGCGACGCGGACGACGACTCCGCCGGCACCGCCGAATATCCCTGTGCCTACGACCTCGCGAACGTCCTTTGCGTGGGGGCGAGCACGGCGTCCGATCAGAGGGCATCGTTCTCCAACTTCGGACTCCAGTCGGTGGATCTGTTTGCACCGGGGACCGCCATCTGGTCGGTGATCGACGACGGCAGCTTTGCGCAGAAGAGCGGCACCTCGATGGCCAGTCCGCAGGCAGCCGGTACCGCGGCGCTGGCGCTTTCGGCCAACCCGAGCCTGACGATCGATCAGCTCAAGCAGGTGCTCATCTCCACGGTGGACCCGCTGGCCTGGGCGTCGAGCATGTCTGTGTCCGGCGGGCGCCTGAACGCGCTGAAGGCCGTGACCACCGCCTCGCCGACTGGCGACATCGACGGCGACGGCGTCGCCAACTCGAGCGACAACTGCCTCACGGTGAGCAATCCGAGCCAGTCCGACGTGGACCACGACGGCATCGGCGACGCCTGCGATCAGGACCAGCTCGACGGCGACGGCGACGGCGTGGGCAACGCCAAGGACAACTGCCCGAGCGTCTACAACCCGACGCAGGCGGACGGCGACCACGACGGCATCGGGGACGCCTGCGACAAGGACAAGGACAACGACGGCATCCCGGACATCTACGACAACTGCCCGACGAAGACCAACACGAGCCAGACCGACACGGACCACGACGGGATAGGCGACGCGTGCGAGTCCTCTGGCACCACGGCCTCCACCAAGTTGACGCTGACTCAGCTGAAGCTGGCCTGGTCGAAGTCGCCGCGCGCCTGCTCGCGCGGCTGCCCGACCCTCACGGTGAAGGTCACGGCCAGCCGCGGCACCCGGGTGAAGATCGTGCTCGCCGTGAAGGCCAAGAGGAAGTGGACGACGCTGAAGCAGTACAGCCTCAGCGCGAAGGCCGGCTCCAACAGCTTCACCCTGCGGTTGGCCAAGCTCATCCGCGGCCAGGGCCGGCTCACCCTGAAGGCCACGGGCGCGAGCTCGAAGCTCGCCTCGTTCAAGGTTCGCTGAGCCGATCCCGCCGGGGGCCGATGAGTTCGGCTCCCCGGATGGGTCAACCTAGGTTGTACAGGCACGTCCCGAGGCTATGGAGGGATGACCGATGAGTCTTCCGCCGGTTGTATCGCGCGACGAGTGGGTGGCCGCCCGCAAGGAGCTCCTCGCGAAGGAGAAGCAGCTCACCCGTGAGCGGGATGCGCTGAACGCCGAGCGCCGCCGGCTGCCGATGGTGGCGATCGACAAGGACTACGTCTTCGAAGGGCCGGATGGCAAGCTGCGGCTGGTCGATCTGTTCGAGGGCCGCGAGCAGCTGGTGATCTACCACTTCATGTGGCTCTACGACAAGGACATCGGCTGTCCGAGCTGCTCGGCGTTCGTCGACCAGATCGGCCATCTCGCGCACCTGCGCGCCCGAGGCACGAGCTTCGCGTGCGTGTCCCGGGCGCCGCAAGCCGACATCGAGGTGTTCAAGGCCCGCATGGGCTGGGCGTTCCCGTGGTACTCGTCGCTGGGGTCCGACTTCAACTACGACTTCCACGTGACCTTCGACGAGACGGTGACGCCGTTCGAATACAACTATCTGTCGAAGGACGAGATCGAGGCGAAGGGTCTGCCGGTGGACGCCTGGGAGCAGCCGTTCGACCTGCACGGCGTAAGCGTCTTCCTGCGCGACGGCGAGCGCGTGTTCCACACGTACTCCGCGTACGCGCGCGGTACCGACAACCTCGGCTTCATCAGCAACTTCCTCGACCTCACGCCGCTTGGTCGACAGGACGACACGGCCGGTGGCGCCGGCAGTCCGGCGCTGCGCTATCACGACGAATACGAGCTCTAGGCGGAGGGCAGGGCGCCCCAGGCCGCGTAGGCGGGGCGCTTCGCGCCGTCGGCGTCGCAGAGTCCGCAGTCGAACGTGGGATCCGAGTAGAACAGGTACTGGCCGAGCATGGCGACGCCCGGTTGGCCCGCCATGCGGCTCCAGTTGCGCCGGATCAGCTTGGCCTGAATGGCTCGGATCTCGTCTTCGCCGGGCGCTGAGTAGATGCTCGCGATCTTGCTTAGGCGGGCGCCGCCCTCGGGGATGAGGATCGCCGGCGTGGATGGGTCGGCGTGCGGCCAGCCTGTCCAGCGGCCGGTGAGGAGCTGGCGGACGCCTGCGGCGCGCGTGCCCTCGTCGTGCTCAACGTCCGTGTAGTTGTGATGCGCCCAGGCGAAGCCCGGGCCTGGCTCGAAGCCGATGCGGTCGAGCTCGTCGAGCAGGGCGCGGGCGAACTTGTCGAACGGGATCGCCAGGCGGGAGTCGGCGGAGGTGTCCGAGGTGGCGGGGCCGATCAGGAGCGGCGCGTGGGGATGGTCGGCGGCGATCGACTGGGCGGTCTGGAACATCTGGGCCACCACACGGGGGGATGTGAGCGGTCCCTGGTCGTACGGGTCGCCGGTGAGGCTGGGACCCTGGAGCGGCCAGACCTGTGCGTTCGGCTCGTTCACCAGCTCGAGCGCGGCGATCCTGGTCCGGTACCTCGCGATCAGGAACTCGATCCATCGCGCCCACGCGCTACCGGGTCCGACGTCGGGCGGCAGCTTGAAGCGGAGGTCCTTGCGCTGGCCCACGTCGCTCGGTCGCGCCACGCGATCCTCGAGCCGGTGGAGCACGTCCGCGAGCGGGCCCAGCGCGTCGGTCCCGTTGGCCCACGTGGGGAAGCGGTAGGCGGTGAGGATCACCTTCACCCCGTCGGCGTTCGCCTGCGCGATCTGCCTATCGAGCTCGGGCAGCCGCCAGGCTCCGCTGCCCCGATCGGGGGCGAGGTCGCCCTCGGGCTGCAGGCTCGGCCAGTCCGCCCAGATGCGCACCCAACGGGTGCGGGTCTCGTGCAGGAACGCCCGGCAGCTGCGGTAGTCCTGGCTGCTGCCCGGGTTGATTACGCCATTCGCTCCAAGGCTGACGCAGCGGGGGACCGCTGCCGCCGGGGCGCTGCCGGTCCGCAGCAGGCCAGTCCAGCCCGCAAGCTCAGCGGTGGCGGCGGCGCCGAGCGCGAGCGCCCCGCCGGCCAGCAACTGGCGGCGGGTACGAGGGCCGATGTGCCAGTCCGGTGTGTTCAAGGAAGGCCAGAGCTGCTCCACTCCGACAGTAACGCGCTGCTAGGGTCGACGCCAGCGGGTGCATCGAGCACCCGCGAGGTCTCGTCTCGTTGCGCTCTGTGCGGTTCCGGGTCAGTGGATCTCCCGAAACCGCAATCGCGGCCCTTGCCGCGAGAAGGAGTGTCGATGTCATCTCAGTCGTTCGCCGATCTCGGCGTGTCCGGCACCGTGGTCGCCGCACTCGCCGATCGCGCCATCACCGAACCTTTCGCAGTGCAGCGGCAGGTCGTGCCAGACGTGCTCGCGGGCCGGGACGTATTGGTCAAGTCCCCGACCGGCTCGGGCAAGACGCTCGCGTTCGGAGTGCCACTCGTGGACCGGATCGAGGCCAGCGCCCCGCGTCCGGCCGTCCTCGTCCTCGCGCCGACCCGCGAGCTCGCTCAGCAGATCGTTGAGGAGCTGCGCGGCATCGCCCACGCCCGCGCCCTGTCGGTCACCGCTGTCTACGGCGGCGCGGGTCTCGAGCGTCAGGCGAAGCTCGCTCGGCGGGCGCACATCCTCGTCGCGACACCTGGCCGCCTCGAGGATCTCCTCCAGCGCGGGGCGGTGACGCTGCGTCAAGTGCGGGTGTTGGTGCTCGACGAGGCCGATCGCATGCTCGACATGGGGTTCCGCCCAGCCGTGGACCGCATCGTCGCCCAGGTGCCCAGCGAGCGCCAAACGCTCTTCTTCTCCGCCACGCTCGACGGCGAGGCAGGCAGGATCGCGCAGAGCTACACGCGCGACGCGCGCAGGCACGAGCAAGCCACGCCGCGCGAGCGCCGGGGGGACGTGGAGCACAGGTTCGTTGCCGTCAAGCACGAGCACAAGCTCGCGCATCTGGTCGACGAGCTCCGGGACAGCCGGCGGGGACGTACTCTCGTCTTCGTCCGCACGAAGCGTGGCGCGGACCGTTTGGTGAAGCGCCTGCGCGCCAATGGCGTCGAGGCGGTCGCCATGCACGGGAACAAGACGCAGGGTCAGCGCGAGCGGGCGCTTGCGTCCTTCGAGCGCGGAGGCGTGGACACCCTCGTCGCGACCGATGTCGCCGCGCGCGGGCTCGACGTCGAGGGCATCACGCACGTAATCAACTTCGATGCCCCCGAGGACCGCGACACCTATGTGCATCGCGTCGGCCGTACCGGCCGTGCCGGCAGCACGGGGACGGGCATCACGTTCGTCATCGCCGATCAGGCGGCCGACGTCGGGCGGCTCGCAACCGAGCTCCGGTTGCACGACGAGTTCGGCCGCGCTGGCTTCTCGGGCCACGTCGCGAAGAGGACGAACAGTCCCCGACACGCCGGCCGCGAGCAGCGGCGGCCCCGTTCCCGCCGCCGCTAGATGATCATCTAGGGGCGTCCGCGGCAGGCGGCTCGCTTGTGGCGTGCGGCTTTGGACTGGACCGCGAGCACTCTCCACGTTCCCGCTTGCGTCAGTCGGCGGATGGCGAGTCCGGGGCGCCCCACGGCGTGCGTCGGGACCCACCTCGGATCGTCGGGCGGCGCAGCGCCAAGGGGAACGAAGAGCACGGACGGGGTGCCCAGACCGCGGAGCGTCGCTAAACGCCGTTCGGCGATCGTGCCCACGCGGTCGAGCGGGATGTCGAGCTTCCAAGCGAGGTCGCCCGCGTTCCACCAGAGGCGTGCCGGCACGACGGGCGTCCCACAGCGGAGCACGGCGAGCCCGCCGGCGCGCGACACCGCGAAGTCCAGCTCGTCCTGGAAGTGCGCCACGGCGTTCACTTCGGAGGCCTGGTTGGCCAGGCCCTCGGCACGGCCGTCGGCGAGCGGAAGCGCGCCGGCCACCAGCACGACAGCGACCGCTCCGCGTGGCGCCCAGCGCTGCGTGAGCTTGCTGAGCCACGCCGCGCCGACTCCCCCGAGCACGCAGAGGATCGCCATCGGCATGACGAGGAAGTTGCCGCTGCCCGGGTAGCGGGCCTCCGTGGCCAGCGCCAGCACCGCGATCCACGCGCCCACCCCGACGCCGAGCACGAGCACGGTCCTGTTGCGGCGACGGACGGCGAGCGCGATCGCCGCCAGCGCCAGCACCTCGATCGGGAGGGCAACGAGGCCAAGGCCCACTTGCACCACGTGCAGGCCCGGGTGCGCCCCCGCGCCGATGAAGTTGACCCGTGCGACATTCGCCGCGTGGAAGAGCTGTCCCGAGCCCCACCAGTCGGGGAGCAGCCACAGGAGGGGCGACAGCAGGGTGAGCGCCGCCGCCGGCACGCGCTTCGAGCGGTCGGTGGCGCCCACGAACACCGCGTACGGGAAGAAGAAGGCCCACGCCTCCGGCCGCGCAAGCGACACCAGGAACGCGAGCACGAGCGCGCGGCCGCGGTAACCGTCCAGGTGGCTGATCACCGCCCACAACAGGAACGCCACCGCGAGGCCGTCCGTATACCCGAACGCCAGCTGACGCACCCAGCTCCCGATGAGCAGGAGGCCGAGCGCCGCCAAGCCGCCGGCGACCGGGCCCGCGAGCCGCGCACCGAGCCGGTAGGCCAGCGCCAGAGCGAGCACGCCTCCCGCCCGCGAGATCACGAGCCAGCCCGCCGGGGCGGCGCCGCCGAGCAGCGACAGCGGGGTGGTGAACAGGACCGGGAGCGGCTTCCAGGAGGGCGGGCCGCCGATCGTGTTCAGGTCGAGATGCACGATCTGCCTGCCCCAGTCGATCCACCCCCACGGGTCGGTGGTGGGGACCGAGGGCAAGAGCAGGGAGAGCCCGGCCAGGGCCAGGCTGATCAGCAGCAGCACGTACATCGGGGGCCGCGCAGCCACGCCGGCCACGCTAGTGATTCCGCCGCGAGGGCGCGCAAGTTCCGTAGAGTCGCTCCATGGCTCGCATCGGCTTCTGCACAGCGCCCGATGGAGTGAGCCTCGCGTACGGCGTGCACGGGAGCGGCCCGCCGCTCGTCAAGGCGGCGAACTGGCTGACCCACATCGAGCACGA
>JBKPDA010000217.1:0-14401 GCA_046727635.1 Actinomycetota bacterium
ACGCCGAGGTCGACCTCGGTCTGGCGCGTCACGACGCGGCCGACCGCGTCGCAGACATCGGCGCAGTCCAGATTGAGCCGGATCGACCGGATCAGCTCCACTACGTCCGGCTCGCCGAGGCAGGCATCGGCGCAGGCGGTGCACGTGGCGGAACAGTCGAAGCACTCGTCGATACAGCGCAACATCAGCTCGCGATCAAGGCTGACGGGCCGCGGATGCCGCTCGATGATTTCTCTAACGGTCACGTCCTCTCTCCTTCGCGTCGTGTGCGGACGTGCCGATGATTCCACTGGCCGCGCTACGGCACAGGCGCCGCCTGCGCAGCCGCCACCGCTGCGTTGTAGTCGGCCTGCGTAAGGAACCCGCCGGACAGCGCTGCCTGCGCGGCGGCCGTGTACTTCGACACGTAGGAGCTGTGCGTCGGATAGAGCGTCTGGAGCCTCGAGCTGCTGAACGGCGTGAAGTAGCCCTCCAGCAGGCAGAGGCCCTCGTTGCGCAGGTTGGCGTCGGTGATCACGCCCGTTTGGAGCGTCGTGAAGATGCTCTCGAGCGTGCTCGTGAGCTGGCCCGGCGAGAGGCTCTCCTGGCTCGGCTGCGAGAAGTTGATGGCCGAGAACGTCTGGATTGGCGCCTGCACGTCGGGGAGCCGGATTCCGCCGAGTGCATTCCCGTACTGGTCGCGTTCGACGATGTTGAAGAACGGAGTCGTCGCGATCGGGTTCCCGTGCGGTGGCTGCGTGCCCTGCGTGATCCACTTGACAAGAGCCTGCAGCGCCGAGTTCTCGAGCTCGTACACGGGCATGTCGTCGGGCAACGTCGCCCCGTTGGACACGACGCCGAACACACATTTCGGCGCCGGCACCTCCGGGCTCTCGTGCACGATGGCGTTGGCCTCGTAAAGGCCCTCGTGCAGATCGATGTGAGAGGCGCCGGGCAGCTCCCAGGTTCGCAGGTAGTTGTTGTCCGGCTGCCGGGCGAGGGCCGTGCCCAGCTCCTCGATGTCGCCCTCGGTGTTGATCTGGATGAACGGCGCGGTGTTGTCCGTGCGGATCAGTGCCGGCAGCGGAGAGGCCGCCACCAGGCCGCTCCCGATCGGCGCGGCAAGGGCACCACGGCCGATCGCGACGAAGCCGTCGAAGGCGTGGCTGATCGGCTGGATCGCGTTGACATAGGTGTCCACCCGGAACGCGGACTGAGAATCGCCGGCGCCGATGACCGCGCGCGGCTTGAGACCGCCGAGCACCGTTCCGTCCCTGGCCAGCTGCGCCGCCTGGCTGAAGATGTCGTACGACTGGCCGTCGTTTGAGTCCCCGAGTGAGCCGTAGCGCGCGGAGTCCCAGGTCTTGAGCTCGTTCATGCTGCCGGTCTGAGCGCTCACGCCGACATAGGCGTAGCCCTGCGAGAGCACGTGGTCGTAGATCTCGGACCACACCGGATCCTGGTCGCCGCCCGTGGTGTCGTTCAGCCACTCGACCACGACGACACCGTTGAAGTTCGAGGGATTCGTCGGGTAGCGCACCAGCACGCGAGTGGTGTACGGCACGCTGCTCTGCGCCACCGACACGCTCCACCTGCCGTTCGAGGTCCAGAAGCCGCTCTGGCGGTAGACGTTGCTGGTGCCGGCCATCTTGAACTCCCGCTCCACATAGCCGCGCGCGGCAAGGTTCAGCGTCGGCCCTCCGGGGATGGCCGCCGTCGTGGGCGCGGCGTCGTATGGATAGCCGTGCGTTCCGACCCCGACAGGGATCTCGGTGATGCTCGTGGCCGCTCCGGCGCTTGCGGTCCAGAGCAGCGACACGAGCACTGCGCTCACGGCTGCGAGAGCGCTGCTGAAGGTACGCCTACGTTGCGTCATCTCTCCTCCCCAGCTGCGGAATCAGTAGCACCGCGTAACCTCTTTTTCGGCGCGAAGTGTAACACTGCGTTACAAACTCTCGCAACGGTCCCATTCGCCCCGTTTCCCGCCCGCCCGTACGCGACAATCCGTCCGTGGAAGGAGGCGTACAGGCACCTCGCCGCTATCGCGGAATCACGGCCGCTGAGCGCCGCGCTCAGCGGCGCGAACGTCTCCTCGAGGCGGGCCTCGAGCTATTCGCCACCCGCGGCTACGCGAGCACGTCGGTCAGAGCTGTGAGCCAAGCCGCATCGCTCAACTCCCGCTACTTCTACGAGTCCTTCAAGGACCGAGAGGACCTGCTGTTCCACGTCTACCAGCGCATCGTCCAGGAGATCGTCGTTCGAGCAGCAGAGGCGGTCGCGAAGGAGGACACGATCGAGAGCCAGGCGCGCGCCGGGCTGCGGGCCGGCTGGACCGCCGTGACGGAGGACCGCCGGAAGGCGCGCATCGTCGCGCTGGAGGTTGTGGGCGTCAGCGAGCGGATCGAGCAACTGCGGCGCGACACCCGGCACACGCTTGCGCGTTTGACCGCCGAGAACGCGCTCGCCATCGCCCCCGACGACATCCAGCTCCGCCTCGACCCGATACTCACCGCCCGGTCGCTGATGGGCGGCGTCGTGGAGGCGCTGCTCGACTGGATCAACGGAGATCTCGACGCCTCCGTCGACGAGGTGGTCGAGCACCTCACGCGGCTGTTCACAGCCGCGGCCTACGCGGCGGTGTTCGACCCCCTCGAAGGCCCGCCGCCGGGGTGGCGGCCGGCGCGGCGGCGCGGGTGAGCCTGCCTGCGAGCAGCTGCAGGCGCTCGAGCAGCTCAGGCGGCTCGTGCACCTCGACGTCGACGTCGAGCATCAGGATGCGGATCGCCAACCATTCGAGGTTGTCGTCGCCCGTCCGGTACGAGCAGGTCTGGTCATCGATCGGCTCGATGGTCCCCCAGTAGTGCGGCACGCGACTGGCGATCTCCTCGGCGGCCGCGTGCAGGGTGACTCGGGCCTCGAAGCGGTTCGGCGCGCCCGTGATGCTCTGCTTGACATACGACGCCGCATCCCTCGCCGGAAGCTTGCGCTCGCTGAAGCGCACGCCGCCCGCGGCCGGCGCGCTCAGCCGGTCGATGCGGAAGGTGCGCCAGTCCTCGCGCCGGCGGTCCCAAGCAACCAGGTACCAGCGGCGGCCCAGGTTGACGAGCGAGTGGGGCTCCACCTCGCGTCGGCTGTCGGTGCCGTCGCGGCTTCGGTACGCGAAGCGAAGGCACTCGCGGTCTCGGCAGGCCGTGGCGATCACCGTCAGGTGGTGCGGGTCGACCGTCGCGCCGCCGACGGGGGGCACGATCGTCGCCGATCCAAGGGCGCTGACTCGTCGGCGCAGGTGTGTCGGCAGGACCTGCTCGAGCTTGACGAGCGCCCTCACCGCCGTCTCTTCGATGCCGCTCACCGACGCGCGCGCCGCGGTGCGCAGGCCGACGGCGATCGCGATCGCCTCGTCGTCATCGAGGAGCAGCGGGGGCATCGCCGTCCCGGCGCGAAGCCGGTAGCCACCGGCGGGGCCGGTGAGCGACTCCACGGGATAGCCGAGATCTCGGAGCCGCTCGACGTCGCGGCGGATCGTCCTGCCTGACACCTCGAGCCGGTCAGCCAGCTCGGCCCCGGGCCAGTCGCGCCGCGCCTGGAGCAACGACAGAAGCTGCAGCAGACGGCTCGAGGTCTCGGTCACGGAGATTTCATGCTCGCCGAAGTTGAGGACAGATCCTGACCTAAACCGGAAATAGGCTGCGACCACCTGTCAACTGGAGGAAGGGAGCAGGAATGCCCGAGCGAGACGGATACATCCCCGGCGTCCCGTGCTGGGTGGATACGAGCCAGCCCGCCCCGGAAGCCGCGGTCAGCTTCTACAGCGGCCTTTTCGGCTGGGAGTTCGCGGACGTGATGCCGCCTGGATCGGAGGGCAAGTACTTCGTCGCCCGACTGCGCGGCGGCGACGTGGCAGCCGTCGGATCGATCCCCGAGGCGGCGCCGCCAATGGCCACTTGGAACACCTACGTCTGGGTGGCGAGCGCCGACGAGACCGCGTCGAAAGTCCGCGATGCCGGCGGCACCGTGGTGATGGAGCCGTTCGACGTCATGGGCGCCGGCCGGATGGCGGTGTTCACCGATCCCGAGGGCGCGGCGTTCTGCGTCTGGCAGGCGCGGGAGCACAAGGGTGCGCGGATCGTCAACGAGCACGGCTCGTTGAACTTCAACGGTCTCAACACCCGTGACCTGGAACGCGCCAAGTCGTTCTACGGCGCGGTGTTCGGCTGGCAGACGCTCGCCCTCGACGGCGGGGCCGCGATGTGGACGCTGCCCGGCTACGGCGACTACCTCGAGCGTGACAACGCCGGCCTGCGCCAGCAGATGGCGGAGGTGGGCGCGCCAGAGGGCTTCGAGGACGCCGTCGCCAGCGTCAACCCGATCCCCGACGACCAGCCGGATACGCCGGCGCACTGGAGCGTGACGTTCGCGGTCGACGACGCTGACGCCGTGGCGTCGAAGGCGACCGAGCTCGGCGGCAGGGTGATCGTCCCGCCGTTCGACGCGCCCTGGGTCCGGATGACGATCCTCAGCGACCCTCAGGGCGCAACGTTCATCGCGAGCAAGTTCGTGCCCGAGAACAAGGACTTCGGCAGCCGGGCCGGCGCGGCGGTTAGGGCCGCGTAGGCGCACGTGTCGGCGTGCTCGGCTTGAGCCGCCAGGCTCAGCCGAGCTCGTCGGCGCTGACCAACCGAGCGTATCCGTCCCCGAGCGCAGCCATGAAGGCCGCATGCACCACGGGGCCGGGAATCGACCGGCCCATGAACTCGAGGTCGGGTGCGGCACAGCCGTCGTGGACCACCGTGACGTCGAAACCGAGGTCTGCGGCCGCGCGTACGGTCGCATCCACGCACATGCTGCTCATCATTCCTGCGACCACCAGCTCCTGCACGCCACTGTCTCGAAGCTCACGCTCGAGCTCGGTTCCGACGAAGCCGTTGGGCGCCGCCTTTTGAATGATGGGCTCACCGTCTAAGGGCGAAACGCTCGGATGGATCTCGACGCCCTCGGTACCAGGGCGCATGAACGCCGCATCGGGTTCGTCCCACACGTGCTGCAGGTGCACCACGGGTTCGCCCGCCGCGCGAAAGGCATCCAGCACGCGCCGCGCATTCGCTGCCGCAGCGTCCGGCTCGACGAGCGGATACGCGCCTCCCGGGAAGTAGTCGCGCTGGATGTCGACGATGAGGAATCCTCTGGTCACTGCTGCTCCGTCGTGCTTGGCCGGAACGGACAAGCTACTAGCGGCGCCGCGACACCTGCTTGCGGACCCACGCGGGCTGTCCCGTCTCGAGCTTCGCGGCCTTCGCGTCGAATGCGCGGGCGGCCGCTGTCGGCTGTCCGGCCGCATGGGCGAGGTCGAGCACCGCGTAGGAGAAGTTCACGGACTGGCTGATCATGAGATCCCCGAAGGTGTTGAACGGCACGTGGCCGCCACCTTCGAGCGGCTCGAACACCACCAGAACGTGGGCGTTGTAGAGATCAACCGCCGTCTGCACCCCGTCGCTGAAGGGCAGGGACTGGTCGGCCGTCCCGTTGAACATCAGGATCGGGGAGTCGGCCGGGTCGTAGAACGAGGCCTGGTCATGCGGGATCCAGCCCGAGATCGAGATTGCCCCGCCCACCTTGGACGAGTAGCCCGGGTTGCCGCTGTCGCCCGGATCCGTGGAATTGACCGCGACAGCGAGCGCGGTGACCGCGCCGGCCGAGCCACCGCCGACGGCGATCCGTGTCGGGTCGACCCCGTAGGTGGCGGCATTCCCGCGCAGCCAGCGCACGGCCGCCTGAGCGTCGTGCTGAGCGGCAAAGGCGGCGTTCACGCACTGCTGTGAGGGCGGGTCCTCCTTCGCGCAGTTGCCGTCTCCCAGCAGGCGGTAGTTGATCGACACTGCGACGTAGCCCCGCTTCGCGAAGGCATTCGCCATCGTCACCATGGCCGAGTTGTTCGAGTCGCCCGCCACGAAGCCGCCACCGTGCACCAACACAATCGCGGGCCGCGAGGTCTGGGTATCCCCGGTCGGCTGGTACATGTCGAGCGTGAGCGTCACGGGGTTGCCCGACAAATCCGGCGCGCTGCCGTACACAAGCCCCCTCGTGATCGTCAGGTTGGGGAAGATCACGTCGCGGTAGCGCAGCGGCGCGGTACCCGGAGGCGGCGGCACCGAGCAGGCGGCAACCAGCGCCGCAGCGGCAAGGGAAACGCAGATCAGTACTCCCCGACGCGCGCGCCGGCCCAGGTGGTGCATGCGAGTCCTCCGGTCCGTGGTTGGCGACCACGCAAACACGGCGTCTACACACAAGTTGCGCCGGATACAAACGGCATGCGGCCGCGCCCTGCTCCCAGCGAATTCTGAGCGCAGGCTGACGTTCGCTTCACGCTTGGAGGGGATCCTCCCGTGCTTGGGCGCCCGTCCACTTCAACCCCAGGTCAGGCCGGAGCGAAAGACGGCACGACGCGCGCGTAAGCGCAAGCTTCGCAAGGGAGTGGCCGCACTGGCGTTCGCCTCCTTCGCCGCCCCATTCGCGGTGATCTACCCACCTCACCCACGCCTGTGCAGACCCAGCAGTCGTAGTCGTGCTCTAGCGCCTTTGCGGTGCGCCCCGAGGTGAGCGATCATTTGCAGCGGTGCCGAGCCACCAGACAGTCACCCTGAGCGCCGGACGGCATAGCTCTCCGCATGCCGGCGCGTGTGTGATGGAGCTCGCGTCGATGCTGGCCGACGAGCCGTTCAGCGATCGGCCGGCCAGCGCGTCACCGGTGATCGCCGCGCTGCTCCGCACATATAACGACGGCCTCGACGACGAGCTCCGCCAGGACCTCTATCCACTTGCCGCGCTCGTGGTGGGCAGCCACCGCGGCCGCGCTGTAGAGGAGGAGCGCGCGAGCCGTTGTCTTGCCTTCGCCAGCGAGCTCAGCCGTCATCTCCCGAGCGGCCGCGCCACCATCGGCATGGCCACCGCCGAGGCGAGCGGCTCGCTTGCCGCGCTCGCGGCACTCGCCACCGGGCCGGCGCCCGACGTCCACGAGCGCACGCTCGCGCTCGCGCGAGAGCTCGCCGCCCTCCGTCCGCAGCCGCGCCGCTCCCGCTGGCCGTCGTGGCTGGTGGGCCCCGATCCAGGGCAGGTGGTCGCGGACGCGCTCGAAGCACGAGCGGAAGAGGACGGCGCGGACACCCCCGCGCTCAGGTAGACCGACCAACCCGGTTACGCTCCCGCCGTGTCGGTGATCTACGTCACGGGCCATCGCAACCCAGACACCGACTCGATCGCGGCCGCGATCGGCTACGCGGAGCTGAAGGGACGCATCGACCCGGACACGCGTTATCTGCCCGTGCGCCTCGGAGAGGTGAACGCACAGACGCGCTGGGCGCTCGACCAGAGCGGCGCGGCGCAGCCGGACTACCTGCCGCACGTGTTCCTGCGCGTGGGCGACGTGATGCGCACCGAGTTCCCCACCGCAGGCGTGGACGAGCCGGTGCGGGCGGTCGGGCTCGCGATGGCGGCCGGCCACCTGGACCTGATGCCGATCGTCGACGAGGACGGCGCGCTTGCGGGCGTGATGACCGAGCGGGCGCTGGCGCGCCGCTACATCCGCGAGTCGCGCGAGGTGTCGAGCCTGGTCGATACGCCCACCAGCGTGAGCGCTGTCGTCAGCGTGCTCGAGGGCATGCAGGTGGCGGGTGAGGACCGCCCGGTCGCCGGCCGGGTCTTCGCCCATTCGATGGACCCCGCCACGCCGAGCCGCATCTCCGAGGGCGACGTCGTGGTGGTCGGCGACCGGGCGGACGCCCAGCGGCTCGCCATCGAGCATGGCGCCGCGCTGCTCATCACGAGCAATGGGAGCGTGCCCGGCGCGGAAATCCTCGCGCTCGCCGCGCGGCGCGGGACCGCGGTGGTGTCGTCGCCGCTCGACACCTACGTGTCCGCGCGCATGGTCACGCTCGCCGCCCCCTGCCGCGGGCTGATGGATGCGGAGCCGCTCACGGTCGGCCCCGACGACCTGGTGGGCGACATCGCCGAGCAGGTGAAGGACGTCCACTACCGCGCCGCGGTGGCGGTCGACGCCGCGCGCCGCCCGATCGGCCTCGTGACCCGCTCCGACCTGCTCGGGCCACCGCCGCGCCGCGTGCTGCTCGTGGACCACGCCGAGGCGGCCCAGAGCGTGCGCGGCATCGAGGAGGCGGAGATCGTGGAGATCCTCGATCACCACCACATCGGGTCGATCGAAACGCGCATCCCGGTGAGCGCCACGTTCGACCCCGTCGGCTCGACGGCGACGCTCGTGACCGAGCGCTTCCGCCAGAACGGCCTCGAGCCGAGCCGCCCCACCGCGGTGATGCTGCTCGCCGCCGTGCTCTCCGACACCGTGATCCTGCGCTCGCCGACCACGACCGAGCGCGACCGCGCGGTGGTGGACTACTTCGAGCGAGTCCTGGGCCTCGACGCCACCGAGTTCGGCCGCCGGATGTTCGAGGACAGCTCCGACTCCTCCGGCGTGCCGGCCGACGAGCTCGTGACGCGCGACGTCAAGCAGTACCAGGCGGCGGGCGGGCAGCTGATCGGGATCGCCCAGGTCGAGACGGTCGGCAAGACGCTGCTCGAGCGCAGGGACGAGCTTCTGGCCGCCATGAGCGCCGAGCGCGAGCGGCGCGGCTACCCCTTCTACGCGCTGATGGTCACCGACATCCTGAACGAGGGCACGCACCTGCTCGTAACCGGCGACAAGTCCGCCGTGGAGCGCTCGCTGGGCGAGGAGGAGCAGGACGGCGTGATCGAGCTGCCCGGCGTGATCAGCCGCAAGAAGCAGGTGGCGCCGCGGCTGATGGGGGCCGTCTAGCGGAGCAGCCGCAGGATCAGGGCGTAGCCCTGGCCACCGCCGCCGCAGAGCGTGGCGGCGCCGTACTCGATGTCGCGACGGCGCATCTCGTGCACGAGCGTGACCGCCATCCGCGCTCCGGTCGAGCCCAGCGCGTGCCCGAGCGCGACCGAGTTGCCGTTGACGTTCACGATGTCCTCGCTCACTCCGAGCATGCGCGTGGCGTGGACTGCGACGGACGCGAACGCCTCGTTGATCTCCAGTAGACCCAGGTCCGCGACGTCCAGCCCGGCCTTCTTCAACGCGATCTCCAGCGCGATGGCGGGAACCGTGTGGAGGTATGCGAAGCGCTCGGCGCACATGCCGGACGCGACGATCTCGGCCAGCGGCGCGACTCCCAGCTTCGCCGCGCGGTCGGAGCTCATAACCGTCACCGCGGCTGCGCCGTCCGAGAGCTGTGACGCGTTACCGGCGGTGATCGTGCCCTCGGCGCCGAACGCGGGTGGAAGCTGAGCGAGCGAAGCCGGCGTCGTCTCCGGCCGGATGCCTTCGTCCTGGCTGACCGCGGCCCGGCCGGTGAGCTCGACGCCGACGATCTCCTCGGCAGAGCGACCCGACTCGCGAGCGTCGGCCGCACGCTGGTGCGATCGCGCCGCCCAGGCATCCTGGTCCTCGCGCGTGATGCGAAGGGCAGCGTTCACCTCGTCGGACGACTCGCCCATGTGCTGGCCAGTGAACGTCGACCAGAGCCCGTCGTGGATCATCGTGTCGACCAACGCCGCGTCGCCGAGGCGGCCACCCCACCGTGCGCGCGGGGCGACATAGGGCGCATTCGTCATCGACTCCATCCCGCCCGCGACGGCGGTCTCGAGCTCTCCCGCGCGGATCAGCTGGTCGGCGTACGCGATCGCCGTCAGGCTCGATAGGCACACGTTGTTGAGCGTGATCGCCGGGATCTCCTTGGGGATCCCGCCGGCGACCGCCGCCTGCCGGGATGTGATCTGCCCCGCGCCGGCCTGCAGCACGTGGCCCATCACGACGTGATCGATGTCGCTCGGAGATATGCCGGCCCGCGCCACCGCCTCTCGGATCACGGCGCCGCCGAGATCGACGGCCGAGCAGTCGCGCAGCGCCGAGCCGAACTTGCCGACCGGCGTCCTGACCGCGGACACTATGACCGAACGCGTCATCTTTGACGAATGGCCTGAGCCCGAGTGTAAGGTCGCAGGCGCAAGACGATGGACACGCAACTGTTGGTGATCGGCGCGGGGCCCTACGCGCTGTCGATCGCAGCGCTGGCGGAGGAGCGCGGCATCGACACCCTGATCCTCGGCCGGCCGATGGGCTTCTGGCGCGAGCACATGCCGGAGGGGATGTTTCTGCGCTCCGGACCGGACTGGCACCTCGACGGCTCTGGCGTCGCCACGCTCGAGGCCTATCTGGACGACCGGCAGATCCGGCCGGACGAGGTCGATCCGATCCCGATCGGCCTGTTCCTCGACTACGCCGACTGGTTCGGCCGGCAGAAGGGCCTGAACGTCCACGAGGACTTCGTCACAGAGCTCGACAAGCCCGACGGGCGCTTTGAGGCCATCCTCGCGAGCGGAGAGCGGGTGCTTGCCGACACCGTCGTGGCCGCGCCGGGAATCCAGCACTACACGCAACTGCCCGAGTGGGCGGCGTCGCTCCCGGCCGAGCGCTGGGCCCACACGTGCGATTTCGTGAACTTCGAGGCGCTGTCCGGCGCGCGCGTGCTGATCGTCGGCGGCAGGCAGAGCGCGTATGAGTGGGCCGCCTTGATCGCCGAGCATGGCGCGGAGCGGATCGACGTGGTCCATCGCCACGACGTGCCCCGCTTCGAGCGTGTCAGCTGGCGGTTCGTCGACGCCCACGTGGAGCGCACGCTGAGCGTGCCCGGCTATTGGCGCAAGCTCCCGAAGCGCGAGCAGGACGCGGTCGGCCGGCGCTTCTGGGAGGTGGGCCGGCTGACGCTCGAATACTGGCTGACCCCACGCCTGCGGTCAGACCGGATCAAGCGCTGGCCCGGGATAGAGGTGGTGGAAGCCGAGCCGGGCCTCCAGAACGAGGTGGTCCGTGTGGTCCTCTCCAACTCCACGGAGCTCGCCGTCGACTACGTGGTCTTCGCCTGCGGATATCGCACGGAGCTCGGCAACGTTCCGTACCTGCGCCGCCTCATCGGGCGAGTCCAATTGGCCGACGGCTTCCCTGTCCTGGACGAGGCCTTCCAGACGACGCTCGATGGGCTCTACGTCACCGGCTTCTCGGCGACGAGGGACTTCGGTCCGTTCTTCGGGTTCGTCAAGGGATCGCCGGCTTCAGCCACGCTGATCGTGCGAGCCCTCTTGCGTCGCTGACCCCGTTTGTGTTCAACTAGCGCGCGTGGCGCTCCTCCTGGCCCTGGCGCTGTTGATCGCGGCCTGGCCGGCCGCTTCGGCACTCGCCGCCGCCGACACCTACCAGAGCCCTGAGCAGCTGAACCTGCCGGGCACGCCGCTCGCGACGAGCTATTCGCGCACCGACTCGAACGTCGGCGCCACCGGGACGACCTACTTCTGCAACTCGATCAACTACACCGACGACGTCTGGTACCAGATCCATCCGCACGCGTCGGGGATCATCGCGGCCCAGGCGTTCTCGAACGACTTCTTCCCGGTGGTGACGGTGTGGGCGGTGGACGGCAACGGCACGCCCGGGAACCTGCCGTCCGGCACCGCGCCGTGCCAGACGGCCTCGTCCGCCACGCGTACGGCGTTCGTCGGCGGCATCGTGGTGGAGGGCGGCAAGACGTATGACGTGCAGGTCGGCATCCAGTGCATCACGAACAACGACTGCTCGGTGCAGCAGACCGGCGGGACGTACACGTTTGGGCTGACGTACGACCCCGACAGCGACGGCGACGGCGTGGTCGACTCGATCGACACCTGCAAGACCACGCCGGGACCGGCCTCGAACGGAGGCTGCCCGCCCGACGGCGACCATGACGGCGTGCCGGACGCCACCGACCACTGCCCCGCGAACCAGGGGAGCCCGACCGCGGGCGGCTGCCCCGTGCTGGGGGCGCTGATCGGGCAGAACTTCGCCTCGCTTACGCGCGTGCGCCAGCTTTACGTGACCAACGTCGTGGCCGGGAGCACGCTCAGGGCCTTCTGCCACGGCCGGGGCTGCTTCAGCGAGCGCAAGGTCTTCGCGCGCAGCGCCAAGCGGAAGGTCGTGCTCCTGCGCAGCTGGACGCTGGGCCGCGGCGACGTGATCACGATCACGGTGACCGCGCCCGGCACGATCGGCAAGTACCGGCAGCTGAAGATCGGGCGCCGCGGCAGCACGCCGAAGGTCGGAGACCTCCTGTGCCTGCAGCCGGGATCCGGCAAGCCCTCCCGGTGCCCGAGTTGACCCGGGCGTACGTGATCACGGTCGTCGTGCTGCTGGTGGCGGCGTTCGGAGTGGCGTTCGGGATCGGCCGCGCCACCCGGTCCTCGAAGACGCCCGAGACTCACGTGACTTCGAACGAGACGCTGCCCTCGGTCCCAACGGTGGAGGCGGTGGCCGCGCTTCCGGCGCTGAAGCAGAAGCCGCAGCACAAGTCGAGCGGGTCGAGCTCGGGATCGACGACCGGATCGAGCACCGGATCCACCACGGGATCGACCACCGGCTCGTCCACGGGATCCACCACTGGGTCCGTCACCCCGAGCTCGACGAGCGGATCAACCACCGGAACGCCCAGCGGCACCGGCACGGGCGGTGGGGGCACGGGCGGAGGCGGTGGGGGCGGCAACACCACCGGCAGCCCGACCGGCGGCGGCACGACGACGCAGTAGCGCCGGCAGGCGCCTCGCCGGCCAGTCGGGCGGGAGCCAGGCGAGGTAGAGGACGAACAGCGCGAGGCTGAAGAAGCCGACTCGGATCGTCAGCTCGATGCCGAGATGGAACAGGAGGCCCGCGCCGAGAACCCATGGGCGCAGCGCTCGGTTCCACACGAGCACACCGAGCGCCAGCTCCACCGCCAGCGTGCCGTAGGTCAGGAAGTTCGACGCAAGCACCGTGTGGCTCAGGAAGTGGGGCGCATGGAAGCGCTCCAGGTCGGCCACGCGAAGCGCGTACGACACCGCGGTGCCATCGTTCCAGGACTGGCCCCGTAGCTTCGCCCACGCGGCTGACAGGTAGAGCACGCTGAACTGCACCTGGAGGAGCCGCCAGGCCCACGGCGCCCGGGCCGGAAGCTCCCAGAAGCGATCGGGCGCTCGGCGCAGGCGGTCGAGCGACAGCGCAGCTCCCGCCGGTGCGAGGGCGAGATAGAAGGCCATCACCCGCATCAGCCCGTCGCCCGAGTTGAAGACGAGGGGGTTGCGGCGCTCGAACGAGGTGACGCCGGCGAACACCACGATCGCCGCCAGCCTCGTGCCCAGCCCGAGCGCGAGGCACACGCACGCCGTAAGGAGGATCGCGAACAGCGCGGTCTCGCCACCCGGGAAGAGGCGCAGCAGGCCCCAGCTGCCCGAGCCCTCGCCGGGCGTGTGAGGCAGCAGGCCGCTCCTCGAGAAGAACGCGTGGAGGTCGGGCAGCAGCGACAGCGTCCAGAGCAGCGCGAGCACCCCGAAGCAGATCCGGAAGACGGCCAGCGCGCCGGTGGGCTCCGGCTCAAACCAGAAGCGCGACCACGATTGCCAGGCGCGACTCACTTGGCGGCCGCTCCCAGATCGAGCGTGTAGTACGCGAACGCCTTCCAGGGACCGCGGTCCGGGCTCGTGCCTGGAGGGAGCACGTTGTAGAAGCGCCGAACGAGCGTGACCCGGACGGGTCGCTTGCCGCCCGCCGCCGCCCTGCGCGCGGTCCAGAGCGCGAACGGTCGCCAGAGTCCGCGGTTTGCGTCGGCGATCGAGTTCTCGAGCCACTTGCGCCAGCGATAGTCGGAGTAGGCGCCCACGAGCGCGCCCCGATAAGGAAGCCGCCACGTGGCCACGGAGCCGTCGGAGAAGGTCACCCGCGAGACGAGGTCGATCACCTGCCTGCGCGGATCCGGGGCGAACACATCCCAGTTCTGGTCGAGCCCAAGGGCGTTCAGATACGGCTGCCCCGGGACGAGGACGTCGTGACGCAGCCTCGAGTGAGGCAGGTTCGCCGCGACCACGAAGGCGAGCGACACAGCGATGAACACGCTGATCGCCGCGCGACCCAGGGCGGTCGACTCGAAGCGCTCCTGGAGCCGCCACCAACCCACCGGACGCACGCTGCGCTTATAGAGCGCGGCGCGCGGCAATGCAAGCGCGAAAAACCCCTCGCGCGGCGAGGGTGGTTCGCCTTAGACTGGCCCGAGCTTGCTCGCGACGGGAACCACTCTGGCCGGTTACCGCCTCGACGGCGTCCTCGGGAAGGGCGGAATGGGCGTCGTGTACGAGGCCACCCAGCTCTCGCTCAACAGGACCGTCGCGCTCAAGGTGCTCGCACCGCACCTGAGCGACGACCCCGCGTTCCGGGCGCGGTTCCGGCGCGAGGGCCAGATCCAGGCCGCAATCGACCACCCGAACATCGTCACGGTCCACGAGGCCGGGGAGACGGAGCACGGCCTCTTCATCGCGATGAGGCTGGTCCGCGGACCCACGT
>JBKPDA010000218.1:0-11317 GCA_046727635.1 Actinomycetota bacterium
GTCGTCGGACATGCCGTAGACGGCGCGGCGGTAGTTGCCCTCCATGAACACCGCCGTCTTCCAGAGGGCGAGCGCCGTGTACCACGGGTGGTTCGTCACGGGGCGGCCGGACTCGCGCTCGTAGCGGGCAACCAGCTCGTCCTTCGTCGGGAACCCGGGCGAGCCCGTGATCGTCGACAGGTGGAACATCGGCGGCGGTACCTGGCTCGCGTCCGTCCAGGCGGCGCACAGGTAGCCGAGGTCGGCAAGCGGATCGCCGAGCGTGGCCATCTCCCAGTCGAGCAGCGCGGCCACACGCGCCGGCGCCCGCGGGGCGAAGATCGCGTTGCCCAGCCGTATGTCGCCGTGCACAAGCGTGGTCTCCGGCGACTCCGGCAGGCGCTCGCGCAGGAGGCGCTCGAGCTCGTCTATGGCGGGCAGCTCGCGCGTGCGGTTCACCTGCCACGAGCCGGAGAAGCGGCGCAGCTGGCGCTCGAGGTATCCGCTCGGCTTGCCGAGCCAGCCGAGCCCCGCAGCCTCCAGATCCACGGCGTGCACGGCCACGAGCGCGTCCACGAACGCCTCGGCGATGAGCTGCCGCTGGCCCGGGTGATCGAGCGCCGCGGGCAGCGACTGCTCGATCGCATGACCGTTGACAAAGTCCATCAGCACGAACGGCGCCCCGATCACCCCCGGTTCCTCGCAGATCGAGAGCACCCGCGGCACCGGCACGGGGGTGCGCTGGAGCGCTTGGAGCAGCCGGCCCTCGCGCACCACGTCGTGCGCACCCGGCGGCAGCGGCGGACGGGGCGGGCGCCGCAGCACCACCTCGCAGCCCTCGCGGTGGATGGCGAACGTGGCGTTCGAATGGCCGCCCGCCAGAGGCGTCGCGTCGGCGGGTCCCGTGCCCAGCCCCAGAGCGTCGAGGTACGCCTCAAGCGCCTCGAGCACCACGAGCGCCGGGCGATCCAGGGTGGCGGCCGCGGCGCGTGTGCGGATGACGTCAGGCACGCTCTGCGGTTGGGAAAAGTCCAAGCGCGGCCGCCCCGAGCGGCGGGCGCTCGCGGCGCTTGCGGCAACCTGAGACCATCGGGCCTGTGTCACGCATCTCCGTCACGCCTCCGTCGCGGCTGCCACTCCAGCGGGAGGTGCGCGGTCTCGTTGAAGGCCACGAGCGTCCAGCGGCCGGACGGCATCCGCACGAGCCGAGTGAGCGAGCCGTTGCTCACCGTGAGGAAGGCGAACGGCTCGCTGCCCGTCACCTGCCGGCACGCCTCCGCGATCACGGCGCTGTGCGTGTATACGATCGCCACCGTGTCGGGCCCCGACGCCGACGCAGCCTCCTCCAGGCCGCGCCGGATCCGCGTGGCGAACGCATCCGCGCGCTCGGCGTTCGGGATCAGCTCCCAGCGCTGCTCGCGCATCACACGCTGGAACTCGGGATCTCCGACGGCGGCTCGCCGCGACAGCTCGCCGTGCTCCCAGTCGCCCAGCTCCACCTCGCGCAGGTCGTCGATCACGCGCGGCTCGAAGCCGTTCTTCGCGAGCAGCGGCTCGGCGGTCTCGAGGGTGCGCTTGAGCGGCGTGACGAACACGGCACCGATCGGCTCCTCCTCGAGCCGTGCCGCCACAGCCACCGCCTGGCGGCGGCCGCGCTCATCGAGCGGCGGGTCGTTCTGGCGGCCGAGCGGCGCGCCCTCCACCTCCGGCGTGGGCGAGACCACCGAGCCGTGCCGCACGAGCACAAGCTCCTGGGCGCCGGCCGGCGGAGTGAAAGGACGCTGAAAATCGACCTCCATGCCGCCATCATCACGAACGCAGGCCTCAGCGTCTGAGGAGCCAGTCACTCGGCATGGAGATCAGCCAAGAAGTCATCCGCGCCCTACTGGACGCGTTCGACAAGAGCGACTGGCAGGAGATGACGGTGACCGTCGGCACCGACCGCCTGCACGTGTCGCGCAACGGCGGAGCGCCGGCGGAGCCGGCGAGTGCGGAAGTGCGGAGTGCGGAAGTGCGGAGCGCAGAGACCGAGGCCAAAGCCCCCACAGCCGAGACCCGAGACCCGAGACCCGAGGCCCTCCCCGACGGCACCGTGGTGGAGTCCCCGTCGGTGGGCCTTTTCTGGCGCGCCCCCTCCCCCGGCGCCCCGCCATTCGTAGAAGTCGGCGCCACCGTGGCCGAGGGCGACACGCTCGCCATCGTCGAGGTGATGAAGCTGATGAACCACGTCGTGGCGCCGGTGGCCGGCGTGGTGAAGGCGATCGCGCCGGAGAACGGCGAGGCGGTGGAGTACGGGCAGCCGCTCGTCGTGATCGGCTGAGCATGCCCCCTCTCCAGCGCGTGCTCGTGGCGAACCGCGGGGAGATCGCGGTGCGCATCATCCGCGCCTGCTTCGACGAGGGCATCGAGACCGTGCTCGCCGTGTCCGAGGCGGATCGCGACAGCCTGGGAGCCCAGCTGGCCGACCGCGTGGTGTGCATCGGCCCCGCCGCGGCCAGCGAGAGCTACCTCAACATCGATCGCCTCGTGGCGGCGGCGAAGATCGCGGGCTGCGATGCCCTGCATCCCGGCTACGGGTTCGTGTCCGAGCGGCCGGAGCTGTCCGAGGAATGCGCGGAGGCGGGCATCGCGTTCGTGGGCCCGTCGGCCGAGGCGATGCGCCGCAGCGGGGACAAGGCCAGCGCCCGGGCCACCGCGCGCGAGCTGGGCATCGCGATCGGCGAGGGGTCGGACGTGATCGGCAGCGAGGCCGAGGCCCGCACCGTCGCCGAACAGCTCGGCTACCCGATCCTGCTCAAGGCCGCCGGCGGCGGCGGCGGTCGCGGCATGCGCCGCGTGGAGAGCGACGGCGAGCTGGCCGGCGCCTTCGCCACCGCCAGCGGCGAGGCCAAGCAGGCGTTCGGCGACGGGCGGCTGTTCGTCGAGCGCTTCGTGCGCCGCGCGCGGCACGTGGAGGTGCAGGTGCTGGCCGACGAGCACGGCAACGTGATCCACCTCGGCCACCGCGACTGCACGCTCCAGCGCCGCTACCAGAAGCTGATCGAGGAGGCGCCCGCGCCAGACCTTCCCGCCGGGGTCGAGGGCGAGATCCTGGACGCGGCCACGAAGCTGATCGGCTCGCTCGAGTACGTCGGCGCCGCCACCTGTGAGTTCCTGGTGGACCAGGAGCGCGGCGGCCACGCCTTCCTCGAGATCAACGCGCGCCTGCAGGTGGAGCACCCGGTGAGCGAGATGGTCACCGGCGTGGACGTGGTGCGAGAGCAGCTCCGCATCGCCGGCGGTGCTCCGCTGTCGGTCATGCAGGACCAGGTGACGACCAGCGGCCACGCCATCGAGGCGCGCGTGAACGCCGAGAGCCCGGCGCGCGGCTTCATGCCCAGCCCCGGAACACTGAGCCGCTGGGCCGCGCCGGTGAGCACGCACGTGCGCGTGGACACGGCCTGCTTCCCCGGCTGGACGATCACGCCGCACTACGACTCGATGCTCGCCAAGGTGATTGCGCACGGCGACGACCGCACGGAGGCCATCATCCGCCTGCGCCACGCGCTCGCGCACCTGCGCGTAGAGGGCGTGGAGACCACCGCCGGCTTCGCCCAGGACGTGCTCGCGCACCCCGACGTGCTGGGTGGCCGCGCGCACACGCGCTGGATCGAGGACGAGTTCCTGCCCGGCTGGGCCCCGGCGGAGGAGGCTGCCTGATGGCGCTGATCGAGTTCATCGACCAGTCGTTGCGCGACGGCCAGCAGAGCCTTTGGGGCATGCGTCTGCGCGCCGGCCACGTGCTGCCCATCGCCGACGCGATCGACAGCGCCGGCTACCGCGTGGTGGACCTCACCGGCAGCTCGCCGTTCGAGGTGCAGGTGCGCTACAACCGCGAGGATCCCTGGAAGGGGCTCGACCTCGTGCGCGCCGCGCTGCCCAACAGCGTGCTGCGCGCCGGCACGCGCTCGAACGGCGTGGTGGGCATGGGCATCACGCCGGACTCGATCATCGAGCTGTGGATCGGCACGCTCGCAAAGCACGGCATCCAGAGCCTGTGGATCTTCGACTGCCTGCACGACACGGCGAAGATGCTGGACGTGGCGCGCAAGGCGCGCGACGCCGGCCTGGCCCCCTCACCGCAGGTGAACTTCAGCCTCTCGCCAGTGCACACGGACGAGTACTACGCGGGCGTGATGCGCGCGTTCGCCGAGTCGGACATCCCCGCCACGATCATCCTCGGCGACGAGGCCGGCGTGCTCGACCCCGAGCGGGCGCGCACCTGGATCCGGCTCATGCGAGAGACCGCGCCAGGCAAAGAGCTGGAGATGCATTTCCACAACAAGACCGCCATGGGCACGCTGAACCACATCATCGGCGTGGACGAGGGGCTCACGATCCTCCACACGGCGGTGCAGTCGATGGCGAACGGGCCCTCGATGCCGTCCACCGACGTGGCGGTGGACAACATGCGCCGGCTGGGCCACGAGGTGGCGATCGACGACAGCCGCCTGGCCGAGGTGAGCGAGCACCTCGCGGCGATCGCGGTCGAAGAGGGTCACCACCTCGGCGCGCCGGTGGAGTACAGCCTGGCCACCGTGCAGCAGCAGTTCCCGGGCGGCATGACCGGCACGCTGCGCAACCAGCTCGTGACCTACGGCATGGAGCACCGGCTGCCCGAGGTGCTGGAGGAGGCCATCCGCGTACGCGCCGAGATGGGCTACCCGATCATGGCCACACCGTTCTCGCAGCTCGTGGGCATCCAGGCGCTGCTGAACGTGGTGCAGGGCGAGCGCTACCTGATCGTCCCGGACGAGAACCTGATGTTCCTGGCCGGCCACTACGGCCCACCGCCCGGCGAGCTCGACCAGGACGTGCTCGACAAGGCCTTCTCCACCCCGCGCGGCAAGGCGATGCTCGACTGGTCGCCGCCCCAGCCGACGATCGAGGAGATCCGCCGCGAATACGGGCAGAAGCTCTCGGACGAGGAGCTGCTGCTGCGCTACCTGATCCCCGGTCCCGACGTGGACGCGATGTACGCGGCGCGCAAGTCGATCGAGCCGGTTTATCCGCTGGGCGGGGCCCAGGGACTGGCCTGGATCAAGGACGTGATCGACCGGCCCGCCACGCGCACGGTCAGCGCCTCACGCGGGGACGTGAGCATCGAGCTGCGCGCCTGACCCCCAGACCGCGGCGTCCTGCAGGTAGTCGTGCACGACCTTGCCCTGGTAGAGGTCCATGTCGAACACGCCGTACCAGCCCTGCACGATCCGCGTGGGCGCGAGCAGGTGCCACGGGTCCACGGGCGAGCGCGCGTCCATCGTCAGCGAGGCGCGGCCGGCGAAGAGCTGCGGCGAGCCGTCGGCGCTCGAATGCAGCGCGCCCTCGACGTCCAGCCGCACCAGCTCCGCGATCGACGGCGGCTGCCCCGCCTCCGCGTTCGGGATCAAGCGCATCGACAGCACCGGCAGGTCCTCGAGCTCCGACGGATCCGCCTTCCGCTCGCAGGCGATCGACATCGTCATGATCCGCTGCCCGCGCGGGCGCTCGACCGTGAACAGCAGCTGCTCGCCGAACGGGTCCGAGCCGCCGCCGGAGGTGCGCTCCATCACGGCGAGCTTCTTCGCGAAGCCCCAGATCTCGCGCCCCGCCACGAGCGGGATCTCGTTGTCGGTGAAGATGAACGGCTGGTAGAGGTAGGTCTGCCCCTCGAAGTCGGCGCGGATCATCACGTAGGCCTCGTGGTAGGGGCCGAACGAGGAGAACGGGATCCAGCGGCCCCACGCGATGCAGACCGGCTGCTCGTCGGCGGGCTCGAGGCCGGGCGGCAGCAGCGCCTCCACTCCCTCCCGTTGGGCCTCGTACGCGATGAAGATGTCCTGCATGCCGCGGTAGAGGTACGGCGGCTGCATGTAGGTGCCGGTCAGGCCGATGGGCTGCGAGAACGAGTCCCTGAAGGTTGCCGCGTCCATGTATCGCTCCTCTGTTGGTTGCGGGGAGGGTCCCGCGCGCGTAAGGAGGCGGCAATGCGGGCCGGCGCGTGAGGTTGGTGGATTCTCCAGCCCCGTCGAAACGACCTCGCACAAAACAAAAAACGCGCTTCTAGCCTACCCGCACTTTCGTACCAGCCGCGCTCTGTTCGCAGCGGCGCTCATCCCCCATCAGGAGGTCGGAGAGAATGCAAGGTCAGGACAGCAAGGGGGCGCCATTCAGGCGCCGGCGATGGCTGTTGGCCCTCGCCGCTGCTGGCCTCGTCGCGGCATTGGTGCTGTCGGCGTGCGGTAGCAGTTCGAAGTCGAGCACGAGCGCATCGACGGGCGCCGGGGCTGGCTCAACCACACCGGCGGCGGCATCCGCCCCCACGGGCACGCCGATCAAGACGATGACGATCACGTCGCTCAACTCGCAGGGCCCGGTGTATCCGAACATCTCGATCACCGCCAAGGCCTACGAGAAGTGGATCAACGCGCATGGCGGCATCAACGGGCACCCGCTCCAGGTGACCGTCTGCGACGAGCACGGCAAGCCCACCGACGCCGCGGCCTGCGGCCGTCAGGCGGTGTCCGACAACGACGTGGCGGTCGTCGGCTCGTTCTCCTTCTTCGGCACGAACATCATGCCGGCGCTCATCAAGGCGGGCATCCCGAACTTCGGTGAGTGCTGCCCGATCACGCCGCCCGAGTGGACCTCCACCGACTCGTTCCCGATGGGCACCCAGCCGCTCTACTCGGTGGGTCTCGTCAAGCGTGCGGTCGCGGACGGCTGCAAGGCGATCAACGCGGTGATCATCGACGGCGCCCAGGGCTTCCTGCCGGCGATGAACAACGCGATGAAGGCGTACGGCAAGAAGTTCGGCAAAGTCGTGATCCTGCCGCCGACGAGTCAGGACGACAGCTCCCTGGTGGCGCAAGCCACGTCAGGCGGGGCCGACTGCGTTGTGATGATCGTCTCCGAGACGCCGTACGTCGCCTGGAACCAGGCGTGGGTGCAATCGGGGACGAAGGCCCGCATGTACGGGCCGCAGGGCAACCTCGACTCGGTCTCGATCAAGGGCCTCGGGAACGCGGTGGACAGCTCGATCATCGCCGGGATGTACCCGGACATCTCCACGGCGCCGTGGGCCGACTACCGGCAGGCGCTCAAGGACGCGAACGCCGATCCCAAGGTGGACTACAACAGCCTCGGCGGGCTCGGAACGTGGGCCGCGTACACCGGCATGACCCAGATCATGAAGGGCATGAGCGGTGACATCACGGCGGCCTCGTTCAAGGACGCGGTGTCGAAGACCACCAACCTCGACACCAACGGCATGGTGCCGGTGATCGATTTCACCAAGCCGTGGACCGAGAACCCGCCGCTCGCCCGGCTGTTCAACCGGACGGTGGTGTTCAGCACGATCAAGAACGGCAAGGTCGTCCCGCTGACGACCAACTTCGAGGACGTCAGCAACCTGGCCCTCGGCAAGCAGTAGTCAATTGAGCCTCCTCCGGCTCCGGGCACGACGTCCGGAGCCGGAGGCGGGTTCCGACCGCGGGAGTGAGCAAGACGTGAAAGCGCACGGGTCGTGGAAGAGGTAATCCGGTTCGCAATCCTGGGCTTCGGTATCGGAGCCCTTTACGCACTTGCATCGCAGGGCCTGATCGTCATCTACCGCGGCTCGGGCGTCCTGAACTTCGCGATCGGCGCGATCGGGATGGCGGGGGTCTTCCTCCAGTGGGACCTCCACATCCGCCACGGCTGGGCGTTCATACCGTCGGTGATCGTGGGCGTGGGCTTCTCGGCGCTGATCGGCGCGGTCACCCACGTCTTCATCATGCGGCCGCTGCGGCGGTCGTCGCCACTCGTGCGCGTGATCGCCACGCTCGGCGTGCTGATCACGCTGCAGGCGATCGCGGTCCTGCGCTACGGGTCCACGCCGCAGTTCGTGCAGAGCGAGCTGTCGACGCGCATCCTCCACATCCACGGCTCGATCACCATCACCGAGGACCGCCTGATCCTGCTCGGGATCGCCTCGGTCACGACGCTCCTGCTGTGGCTGCTCTACCGCTTCACGAAGTTCGGCCTGGCCACCAGCGCCGTGGCCGAGAACGAACGCGCCGCCGCCGCAATCGGCTGGTCGCCCGACCGCATCGCCCTCGCCAACTGGGTGCTCGGCTCGGGGCTGGCCGGCCTCGCGGCGATCCTGATCTCGCCGATCGTGACCCTGCAGGTCACGGTCATGACGAACCTGATCCTCGCGGCGATTGCTGCCGCGCTCGTGGCGCAGTTCCGCTCGTTCCCGATCGCCCTGGCCGCCGCGCTGGTGATCGGCATCGCGCAGACGGAGATCAACCGCTACGTGAACCAGCCCGGCTTCGGCGACTCGGTGCCGTTCATCGTGATCGTCGCCGTGCTGGTGATCACCGGCCGCGCTCTGCCGCTGCGCGACTACTTTCTCCAGCGGCTGCCCTCGATCGGCAGCGGCCGCAAGAGCTGGGGAGGCATCGCGTTCGGAGTTGGGCTCGCGACCCTTCTCCTCTCCGTGCTGTCGCCACAGTGGACCGACTCGATCACCACCACGCTCTGTGTGGCGTTCATCCTGCTGTCGATCGTCGTGGTCACGGGCTACGCGGGGCAGCTGTCGCTGGCGCAGTACGCGATCGGCGGCTTCGGCGCCTGGGTGGCGGGCCGGATGGTGGACTCGCAGGGCACGCCGTTCTGGCTCGCGCTGCTGATCGGGGTGGCGGCGACCGTCCCGCTGGGCGTCCTGTTTGCCATCCCGGCGGTGCGCACGCGCGGCATCAACCTCGCGGTGGTCACGCTCGGGCTCGGCACGGCCATGGAGCTGATGCTGTTCCGCAACCCGAAGTACACGGGCGGCATCCAGGGCACCCAGATCGGCGACGCGAAGCTGTTCGGCTGGAACATCAACTCGATCACGCACCCCATGCGCTACGGGATGTTCGTGCTCGTGCTGTTCGTGCTGTGCGCGCTGGCCGTGTCGAACATCCGCCGCGGGCGCAGCGGCCGGCGGCTGATCGCGGTACGCACGAACGAGCGGGCCGCCGCCGCGCTGGGCATCAGCGTGCCGACGGCGAAGCTCTACGCGTTCGCCGTAGCGGCCGGCATCGCGGCGGTCGGCGGCATCCTGCTCGTCTTCCGCCTCACCACGATCGACTACACGCAGTTCACGAACTTCACGTCGATCACGGACGTCGGACTCACGCTGGTCGGCGGGCTCGGGTATCTCGCGGGGCCGGTCATCGGGGCCACGCTCACCTCGGGCGGCATCAACCAGCAGATCCTCACCTCGATCTTCTCCACGTCCGTGGGCAAGTACATCGACCTGATCGGCGGGCTGAGCATCATCGCGCTCGTGCTGCTCAACCAGAACGGGATCGCGCGCGAGCAGGCCGCGCAGATCCGAGCACTCCGGACCAAGATTCCATGGCTCCGTCCGCGCGAGGCAGCGGCGCACGAGATCCCCGATCGCGAGGTGGTGCCGGTCCCGCCGAAAACGCTCGAGGTGGGCGACCTCACCGTGCGCTACGGGCGCACACCCGCGGTCGACTCGGTGTCGCTCACGGTGCGGCCCGGCACGATCACCGGGCTCATCGGTCCTAACGGCGCGGGCAAGACGACGTTGATCGACGCGGTCACCGGCTTCGTGCGGCCGGCCCGCGGAACGCTGCGGCTCGACGGCCAGGACATCACCGGCCTGTCCGCCACCAGGCGCTCGCGTGCCGGGCTCGGCCGCTCGTTCCAGTCACTCGAGCTGTTCGAGGACTCCTCGGTGCTCGACAACCTGCGCGTGGCGTCCGATCCGCGCGACGCGATGTCCTACGCGCGCGACCTGGTGTGGCCCGTCAACCCCAACCTGCCGAGCGGCGTGATCAGCGCGATCAAGGAGTTCGGCCTGTCGGAGGACCTCGACCGCAACGTCGAGGACCTGCCCTACGGCAAGCGCCGGCTGCTGGCGATCGCGCGCGCGGTGGCCACGCAGCCCAGCGTCCTGCTGCTCGACGAACCCGCCGCGGGCCTGGGCGACCACGAGACCGCCGAGCTCGCCACGATGGTGCGGCGGCTGGCGTCCGACTGGGGCATGGCCGTGCTGCTCATCGAGCACGACATGACGTTCGTGATGTCGGTGTGCGACGAGATCGTCGTGCTCGACTTCGGCCGCAAGATCAGCGAGGGCACGCCCGAGGTGGTGCGCCGCGATCCCGCGGTGATAGCCGCCTATCTCGGCGAGGAGGAGAAGGAGCTCGCGGCGGCCGGCGAGACGTCGCCCTCACCGGAGGCCGCCGTATGACCGCCGTCATCGCCACGCGAGCAATGTGCACCGGCTACGCCGGGCAGCCGGTGGTGCACGACCTCGACCTCGAGGTTCAGGCCGGCGAAGTGGTGTGCCTGCTCGGGCCGAACGGCGCCGGCAAGACCACCACCATGCTCGCGCTCGCCGGCGAGCTGCCGCTCATCTCCGGTGAGGTGCTGCTCGACGGCGAGCCCACCACCGCTCCCCTGCATCGGCGAGCGAAGGGCGGGATGTCGTACGTCACCGAGGAGCGCTCCGTGTTCAAGGGCCTCTCCACGCGCGACAACCTGCGCGTGGCGGGCCTCGATCCAGACGACGCCGTTCAACTCTTCCCCGAGCTGTCGAAGCGGATGAACGTACGCGGCGGCCTCTTGTCGGGGGGCGAGCAGCAGATGCTCACGCTGGCACGGGCGCTCGCGCGGAGCCCGCGCCTGCTGCTCGCGGACGAGCTGTCGCTGGGGTTGGCGCCGCTGGTGGTGGACCGGCTGTTGCAGGCCGTTCGGGCGGCTGCGAAGGACCACGGCACCGCCGTGCTCATGGTGGAACAGCACGCGCACAAGGCGCTCCAGTACGCCGACCGCGCGATAGTGATCCGCCGCGGCCGCGTGCAGCTGGCGCTGTCCGGCGAGGAGGCGCAGCGGCGGATCGACGAGGTGGAGCAGGCCTATCTCACGGGCGCGAGCGCGCCGACCGCGCCGGCATCGGGGAACGCGCACCAGGGCTGAGCGGCCGCCGGTAGGCTGCGGTTCGCCCATGGCCGCGGCTCTCGACTTGCAGAGGCTCGAAACGCCAGTCGTTCAGGCCGGCATGGGCGGCCTCGCACGGCACGAGCTCGCGGCGGCCGTGTCTGCCGCCGGCGGCCTCGGCACGATCGGAGGCGTGCGCGCGCCCATCGCGGCGGAGATTGTTGCCGCGCGCGGGCTCACCGACCGCCCCGTCGCCGTCAACCTCCTGCTGCCGTTCGTCCGGCCCGGCGATGCAGAGGCCGCCGCGGCGGCCGACGCGATCGTCACGTTCTGGGGCACACCCCGGCGCCTGGCGGCCAACACATGGATCCACCAGTGC
>JBKPDA010000219.1:0-4752 GCA_046727635.1 Actinomycetota bacterium
CTTGTCGGGGTCGTAGAACGGGACGCGCACCACCGTGGCGGGCAGCCGCTTCTGTAGGCCGTCGAGCTTGCCCACCTCCACCTGCGTGCCGATCTCCGCGGCCTGCACCGCCATCCGGCACAGCGCGATCGACTTCTTCAACAGCGGCGAGCGCGTGCCGCTCGTGACCACGCCCATCTGCTGGCGGCCGATGTAGACGGGGTCGCCGTGGCCGGCCACCTCGTTGCCCTCCAGCTCGAGGCCCACGAGGCGGCGCTGCGGATGCTCCTTGCGCTCTTCCAGAGCGGCTCGCCCGATGAAGTCCTCGTCGTGGTCGAGCGCCACCGTGAAGCCGATGCCCGCCTCGAACGGGTCCACCTGGTCGTCGAACTCGTAGCCCGCGAAGATCAGCCCGGACTCGATGCGGAGCATGTCGAGCGCCTCGAGGCCGAGCGCCTTCATCCCGTGCGGCTGGCCGGCCTCCCAGATCGCGTCCCACACCCCCGGGCCGTCGTCCGGGTGGCACCAGACCTCGTAGCCGAGCTCGCCCGTGTAGCCGGTGCGCGACACGATCACCGGAATCCCGTCGTAGGTCCCGATCCGCCCGATCAGGAAGCGGAACCACTTCAGCTCGTCGAGCGCGGGCTGCGTGGGCGGCGTCCAGATGACCGAGCGCATGATGTCCCGGCTGTTCGGCCCCTGGACCGCGACGTTGTGGAGCTGGTCGGTGGAGTCCTTCACGTTCACCTTCAGCCCGAGCGCCTTAGCCTGGTCGCGCAGCCACACCCCGTCGTAGGGGTCGCCGCCCACGAAGCGGAAGTTGTTGTCGCCGAGGCGAAAGACGGTGGCGTCGTCGATCATGCCGCCGGTCTCGTTGCAGAGCGCGGTGTAGACCACCTGCCCGGTCGCGAGCTTGCGGATGTTGCGCGTGACCATGTGCTGGAGGAACACCTCGGCGTCCGGGCCGAGGACCTCCCACTTGCGGAGCGGCGAGAGGTCCATCACAACGGCCTTCTCGCGGCAGGCCCAGTACTCGGCCACTCCGCCCTCGTTGTTGAAGCAGTGCGGCAGCCAGTAGCCGCGGTACTCCACGAAGCTCTTGGTGAGCTCGGAGGTGCGCGGGTGGAAGGTGGTCTCGCGGGTTAGCTCGGGCTCGGCGTCGGCGGTGACCCGCCGCGCGATGGCGGTGGAGAACTTGTTCTCCCCCGAGTAGACACGCACGTGCACGTCGGTCACCTCCCAGCCGTTGGAGGGGTCGATGTCGTCCGGGCACGCCGACGAGGCGCACACCAGGTCGTTCATCGCCCGCAGCATCACGTAGTCGCCGGGCCGCGACCAGGGCTCGTCCGAGATCAGCATGTTGTCGCAGTCGAAGGCGGTGTTGTAGAAGAAGTTGAGCGCCGCCCAGCCCTTGCGCGGCGGTATCGGATAGGGCTGTAGCGAGCCGTTGAAGTTGTCCGTGCAGTTCACGTGGCCCGGGTAGCCGAGGTCCTCGTAGTACTTGGCCTGGCAGGCCAGGGCGAAGCTGTCGTGGCGACCCACCGTGTCGCGGACGACCTCGCAGAGCGGGTCCATATCGAGGTCGTAGTACTTCGCCCACAGGCCCGGTTGCGGGTAGGCGTTGCCCATCAGCGTGCGCGTGACCGTGGCGTCCAGGCCGCGCTCCAGGCCGTTCTCGAGCTTGTGCTTGTGGAAGGCCAGGAAGTCCGAGCACTGCTTGCCCTGCACGTCGATGATCTGGATGAACTCGCCGGCCTTCACCTCATAGGAGGCGGCGCTGGCCTTGTCGATCCGGAAGTCGAGGCGCGGCTCCGCGAGCGGCGGCGGCGGCTCGAATTCGATGTGGTCGGGCACGACTGCACGGCGGATCTCGAGCGAGATGTCCGAAGGCGGCGGGTCGCCGTCCACGATGCGCCCGCCCGGCGCGGCCACCACGAGCATCGCCGAGCGCTCGGCGGTGAATGGAACACTGGCCCCAGGCACCGAGTCGGCGCCGAACAGCCGGGCGCAGCGTGCCTCGTGCGGGTCGAGCCCGCGAACGTGCAGCTCGCGCAGGAACGGATCGGCGACGCCGTTCGCGGCCAGAGCACGGAGCGTGGTTGCGGGAGCGTCCGTACGCAGGCCGAGCGCCGCCGGGTCGTCGCGCCCGTCGCGGTCGAGCACCGTGACCTCCGCCACCTGACCGCCGTCGCGGTCAGTGATCGTCACGCGGTCGTCCGGCTCCACGGGGACGACGGTGACCCCACCGGGACGCACCCAGTAACGCTCGAGGCCGGGATCGAGCGGCTTCAGCCCACCAACGAGCACCGGGCTGTCAACCGTCAGCGCTATGCGGCTCCTACCGTCGACTCCTTCTCCACCTCGGCGAGCAGCTGCTCGGCGAGCTCCTTCTTGCCCTGGGCGTCGAGCTTCTTCACCTCGTTCTCCACGGCGCGCCGGTTGTACGTCTGGTTCCAGTAGTCGAGGGCGTCGAAGCCGAGCAGCACCGCCTTGCCCACGAACTGGCGCAGCACCTCGTTGGTCGGGCCCATCACCCAGCCGGCCTTGGCGTCACGCAGGTAGCGCTCCATCTCCATGTCGCGCTTGTAGCCCGAGCCGCCGCAGGCGTGGAGCATCTTGTCCACCACGTGCGCGGTGTTCTTGGCGGCCTCGAACTTGATCTGCCACGACCAGTGCAGGTAGTTCGCGCGCGCGAATTCGCCGGGGGACAGCCGACGCGTGTTGTGGTCGGTGGCCTGGTCCATCGCCTGCGCCACCGAGTAGGTGAAGATGCGACACGCGTTCGTGTCCATCACGGCCTCGCCCACGTAGTCCTGGATCGTGGGGTAGTCGGCCACTCGCAGCCCCACGTCCACGTGCTTCTTGCGCGTGGTCTGGCGCTTCGCGATGTCGATCGCGCCCATCGCCAGGCCGTTCCACACCGAGCTCGAGCCGATCAGGAACCAGGGGTCGACGGACTCGTCATTCGACGCCGCGCCGTCGCCCTCGGGGCCGACGATCTGGTCGCCCGAGATCTCCACGTTCGGCACCTCGAGGGCGCCGGACTGGTTGCCGCGCAGGCCGAGCGCGTCCCACTTGCCGGGGTTCGCCTCGATCTGATCGCCGTCCACCACGAACACGGAGAGGTCGTCATAGCCGGAGAAGTCCGGGCTGGTGGTCTGGATCACGTAGAAGTCCGCGAAGCCGCCCGACGTGGTCCAGGAAGCCTTCTTGCGCACCTTGTAGCCGCCGTTCGAGCGCTCGGCGCCCGAGGAGATCGGGTACCAGAAGTGGGAGCCGGTCTCGGGGTCCGAGTAGGACAGCGTGCCGATCTTGCCGCTGTTCAGAGGCTTGATGAACTTCTCGATCAGCGCCTCGGTCGGGCGCAGCATGATCGCGTTCACCGCGCCCATGTGCATCACGTAACACATGGCCGTGGACGCGCAGCCGTAGCGCGCGATCGTCTCGCACGTCATCGCGTAGGCCACGTGGTCCTGGCCGAGCCCGCCGTACTCCTCTGGCACGGTGAGCGCCAGGAAGCCGTGCTGGCCGAGCAGCTCCAGGTTCTTGCGCGGGAACAGGAGCGTGTCGTCCGACTCCTTGGCGTTGGCGCGCATCTCCTTCTCGCACAGCTCGATCAGGAGGTCGCGAAGCTCCTGCTGCTTGGGCGTCAGTACCCAGTCGGGGTCCCAATCGGAGCCAAGGCCCCAAAACGGCTCTGAACCCCACATCTTCTCGGCCATGACACCTCCGGCATCGCTTGTACGAATAGGTACACCCGAGTTCTACTGGATGCGGGTGACACTGTCTACCCGCTCAAGTTAAGCGCGTCGGCCCGCGCGGCCCGCGCGTGGTCGCTCGATCGTCGGGACGGGCAGCGGCTCCTCCAATTGGCGCATCACGTGGAGATCGAGCCGGCCCGGCAGGAAGATGTCGGTGGAGTGCTCCACGGCCACTCCGTCGCTCGTGCAGGTGACGTGCTCGAGCTCCAGAGCCGAGCTCTTCTCGGTGACTCCGAGCGCACTGCCCACAGGCTCGTCCGGGCTCACCGTGCGGGCGGTGATGTGCGTGCGCGCGTATGCCACGGGCACGCCCTGTGCCTTGAGCACGTCGAGCACCATCGACCCGCGCTCCAGCGCCTGGCGCAGCCGCGCGGGCGAGGGCAGCTGCACGTCCGGGTGCACCACGTCGCGCATGCTCGCCCAGGGCTCGCCGTCGAGCAGCAGCACGCGCGTGACGGTGGTTGCGAGCTGGTCGGGGGCGAGCGTAAGCAGCTCGCCAATGTGGGGGCCGACGGGCAGCTCCTCGATCGTGGTCTGCGACGCCTCGATGTTCACGCCCTTCTGCCGCGCCAGCTCCGCATAGGAGACGAGCCGCTCGAGCCCCTCGTCGAACGTGCCCGAGCTGACCCTGCCCACGTAGGTGCCGCTGCCCTGGCGGCGCACGATCTCGCCCGACTCCTCGAGCCGCCGCAGCGCCGTGCGCAGTGTTCCGCGGCTGATCCCGAGCCGGGCGGACAGCTCCTGCTCAGGCGGAAGACGCTCGCCGAGGCGATGGCGACTGCTGGCCAGCCAGGTGCGCAGGGAGTCCTCGGCTATGTCTACGAGTGAGGGCTTGGCCTCCCGGTCGACCGCGGCAGCTTCGACACCATTGCCCATAGTCGGGATACTAATGCCGAGGTGGAGAGGTCTTGACTGGCTCGAAGTACCGCAGCCACCTGCCGCAGCTGGACGGCGACGTCTTCCTGACCGACGGCGGGATCGAGACCGTGCTGATCTTCCACGAGGGCCACGA
>JBKPDA010000220.1:0-5316 GCA_046727635.1 Actinomycetota bacterium
GCTGTCGGCGAACAACATCCTGTCGCCGGCGCACGGCTCGCCGCTCGCCACGCCCACCCAGGACATGGTCCTGGGCGCCTACTACCTGACCTACGGCCCCGGGCCCGACACGCTCGTCGAGCTCGAAGAGGTCGTCAAGTCGGGCCAGTGGGACGAAAAGAAGCAGGGCAAGCGGCCACACGTGTTCCGCTCCGCGCAGGAGGCCGAGCTCTCGTACGAGCACGGCATGGTGAACCTCCACGACCTGGCGGAGTACCGCCGCAAGGGCGTGGAGCAGAGCCACCTCCTGACCACCGTCGGACGGATCATCTTCAACGACCGCGTGGAGCGGGCGCTCGCCGATGTGCTGGAGGACACGTACGACCCGAACGCGTACGAGTTCGTCAACCATCCGCTGCGCAAGCGCGACATGAACAACGTGATCGAGGGGCTGGTCGACCAGTACGGCCCATACGCGATCGCCCTGGTGCTCGACGCCTTCAAGGAGCTCGGGTTCCACTTCGCCACGCAAGCCGGCATCACGATCTCGAAGAACGACGTCGTGATCCCGCCGCAGAAGGAGCAGATCCTCGAGCGCTACGAGACGGACGTGGCCGAGATCCAGGACCAGTACGACATGGGCCTGATCTCCGGTCAGGAGCGTCACGAGGCGGTCGTCGAGAAGTGGACGGCGGCCACGGACGAGGTCGGCGAGGCGATGCAGAAGAACCTCGACCACCTCAACCCGGTGTTCATGATGGCCAACTCCGGCGCGCGTGGATCGTTCAAGCAGATCCGCCAGCTCGCCGGCATGCGAGGCCTGATGGCGAATCCGAAGGGCGAGATCATCGAGCGTCCGATCAAGGCCAACTTCATGGAGGGCCTGTCGGTGCTCGAGTACTTCATCTCCACCCACGGCGCCCGCAAGGGCCTCGCGGACACTGCGCTGCGCACCGCCGACTCGGGTTACCTCACCCGTCGTCTGGTGGACGTGGCCCAGGACGTCATCGTCCGGCTCGAGGACTGCGGCACCAAGGAGAACGTGCTCCTGCCGGCTCTCAACGAGGCGGGCAACCCGAACACACAGATCGTCGGGCGCTTCGCGGCCCAGGACATCAAGACCAAGCGCGGGCGTGTACTGGTCGAGAAGGATCAGATCATCACGCGCGAGGCGTTGGCCGAGATCGTCGAGGCGCACGCGGACGAGCCGTTCGAGATCCCCGCGCGGTCGGTGCTCAAGTGCGAGGCCGACTCGGGTATCTGCCAGCGCTGCTACGGCATCGCGCCGGCCACGGGCAAGCTCGTGGCGATCGGCGACGCGGTGGGCATCATCGCCGCACAGTCGATCGGCGAGCCGGGCACGCAGCTGACGCTGCGGACGTTCCACACCGGTGGTGTGGCGGGCGCCGACATCACCCACGGTCTCCCGCGTGTCGTCGAGCTGTTCGAGGCTCGTAAGCCGAAGGGCCTGGCCAAGCTGGCCGAGGTCGAGGGCACGGTCTCGATCGAGGACACCGAGAAGGCGCTGAAGGTGATCGTCACCGATGCCTCAGGCGAGGAGCACGCCTACACCTTCCCGCGCCGCACGCGACTGTTCGTGCAGGCCGGGGACAAGATCAAGCCGGGCACTCAGCTCAACGAGGGGTCGATCTACCCGCACGAGCTGCTCGACATCCGCGGCCGGACGGACACCGAGCTGTACCTCGTCGCCGAGGTGCAGAAGGTCTACCAGTCGCAGGGCGTGGACATCAACGACAAGCACATCGAGATCATCATCCGCCAGATGATGAAGAAGGTCCGGGTGGAGCAGAAGGGCGACACCGCGTACCTCCCGGGCCAGCTCGTCGACCGTCACGAGTTCCTGCGAGTCAACGACGAGACCAAGAAGGCCAAGGGCGAGGCGGCGCTGCATGAGGAGGTCATCCTCGGCATCACCAAGGCCTCGCTGGCGACGGACTCGTTCCTCTCGGCCGCATCGTTCCAGGAGACCACCAAGCTGCTCACGGACGCGGCGCTCGAGGGCAAGACCGACCGTCTGCTCGGCCTGAAGGAGAACGTGATCATCGGCAAGCTGATCCCCGCCGCCACCGGCCTGCGCCGGTACAGGCGGCTCGAGATCGAGCCCACCGAGCCGATCCCGCGTCCCACGCCGGACGAGATGGGTCTGCTCGACGAGAACGAGCTCGCCGCCGAGCTCGGCCTCACGGGCGATGGCGAGCTCGAGGGCTTCGGGTTCGGGGACAGCGGCAATGGCGAGGCGTTCGGCGACGAGCTCGCCGACCTGGCCCTGCCGCCCGCCGAGGACGACGAGAAGTAATTAGCTAAGCCTGGATGGCGTCGGTCACGGTCGTAGGGCCGGCGCCATCGGGCTGAGCTTTGCCGCCGCTCTTTCGACGTTGATGGTGCCGCTCTTAGCGGCCGCCGGCGGCTAGCCAGTCAGCCCAGTCGATCAGCTCGTCCACCAGCTCGTCCGTGAGGCCCGTGTGGGACTGCGTCCGCACGAGGAGGGTCGGCTCACGGCGGTTGGCCGCCCAGCCCTCGCACTCGGAGTCCAGGAAGTCGTCGATCCAGGCGGCGGGCCTCCCGCGCGCGTATTCGTCGATCGCATCGATCTTCCAGTGGGCCGAGCCGAACACGGCTCGGCCTTCGAAGGTCAGCACCGGCAGCTCACGCATCGGCAGGCTCAGGAGGTGGGGGAGGTACTCGTTGGCCTTCTCCTCCCAGCCGGTGGCCCAGATCACCTCGTAGCGCTCCGACAGGGTCCGGATGCGCGCGCCGCAGGACTCGTCGATGCAGTGGATCATGCCGTCGACCCAATGGAAGCGTCCAGGGGGAGGATCCTTGGACGGAAATCCGAAGAGGCTGATGACTCCGTCCACGTCGAGGAAGAGAAGGGGTGGTTTGGCACGGTTTGGAGGCAATTGTTTTACGCCGTCTTTACCGGGGAATGACTCCGCGGGGCGAACTAGAAGGTAGAGTGGTCGACCCGGGGGCGTCTGGGGCTCAAGCTTGCGGGCTATCGCGTCGATAGCTCAGCTAGCGGCGGGGAAGCAGTAGTCGCTCCTAACTCTGATGACAGTCGATCTAGGCATCCTGCTGGCGCTCTTCTGCGCGCTGGCGACAAACTTCGGCTTCCTGTGGAAGCACAAGGGCGCATGTGCCGCCCCGGCGGTGCAGTGGCGCCACCCGGTGCGGAGCGCCATCGCTCTGTACAGCTCGAAGTGGTTCGCCCTCGGCATGCTGGTGGCCACCGGCGCCTGGGGCTTCCACGTGGCGGCCATGGCGCTCGCGCCGCTCTCGGTCGTCCAGACCGTCATCTCCGGCGGCCTCGTCTTGCTCACGGTGCTGGCCGAGCGCTACTTCGGCTTCGAGGTCGGCAAGCGCCAGTTCCTCGGCGTGGCCCTCATGGCGGCGGGCCTCGTCCTCCTGGCGGTCACCCTGCCTCACACGGGTGGCGCGCACTCCCATTACTCGCGCGTGGCGATGGCCAGCTTCGAGGCCGGTCTCCTGTTCGTCGGCACGATGATGGTGCTCTCCCCGCAGCTCGGCGCTCCGCATGAGCACCACGGACTCTTCCTCGGGTGCGCCTCCGGAATCCTGTTCGGAGTCTCCGACGTGGCCGTCAAGGCGCTCACCGGCGCGGTCGGCCACGCGGGCCCGCTCGGCCTGCTGTCGCCCTGGCTGGCGGTGGCGATCATCGCCTCGGTCGTGGCCTTCTACGCCTCCGCCCGAGGCCTCCAGGTCGGCGAGCCCGTCCCGGTGATCACCCTCACCAGCGCGGGCGCCAACGTCTCGGCCATCGCCGGCGGCATCATCGTCTTCGGCGACCCGATGGCCAGCAGCCCGCTGGGCATCGTCATCCAGAGCATCGCCTTCATCCTGGTGATCGCGGCAGCCGCCGTGATGCCCGCGCCGATGCGCGCCGCCGAGGCCGTGGCGGCCACCGCCTAGCGGACTCCGTACTTCCGCACCCCGCACTCCGCACTCCGCGCGCGCAGCGCGCTGCTAGCATCCTGCGCCGCATGCCGAGCATCAACCAACTCGTCCGCAAGGGCCGCAACAAGCCCAAGAAGAAGGTGGCCACCCCGGGTCTGAAGTCGGGCCAGGGTCGCAAGAAGCGCCTCGCCGCGCCCCAGCGCCGCGGCGTCTGCACACGCGTCTACACCACCACGCCCAAGAAGCCGAACTCGGCGCTCCGCAAGGTGGCGCGTGTTCGACTCACCAACGGCATGGAGGTCACCTCCTACATCCCGGGCGAGGGGCACAACCTCCAGGAGCACTCCGTGGTGCTCGTGCGAGGCGGCCGCGTGAAGGACCTGCCGGGCGTCCGCTACAAGGTCGTCCGCGGCACGCTCGACGCCGCTGGCGTCAGCGACCGCAAGAAGGCCCGCTCGCAGTACGGGGTCAAGGCCAAGTAGCCAAGCGATGCCCCGCCGCGCAGCCGCAGGAATCCGTCCGATCAGCCCGGACCCGGTCTACGGGTCGAAGCTGGTCCAGCAGGTGATCAACAAGGTGATGGTCTCGGGCAAGAAGTCGCTGTCCGAGCGGATCGTCTACGACGCGCTCGACATCCTCTCCCGCCGTAGCGGCAAGGAGCCCGTCGAGGCGCTCGAGAGCTCGATCTCCGCCCTCACCCCCAACCTGGAGGTCCGCTCCCGCCGAGTCGGCGGCGCCACCTACCAGGTCCCGGTGGAAGTCCCGGCCGCCCGCGCCCGCACGCTCGCCGTGCGCTGGCTAATCGAGTTCTCGCGCGCGCGTCGCGAGAAGACGATGTCCGAGCGCCTGGCCGGCGAGCTCCTCGACGCCCAGTCCGAGCAGGGCGGCGCGTACAAGCGCAAGGAGGACATCTACCGGATGGCGCAGGCGAATAAGGCGTTTGCGCATTACCGCTGGTAGTCCTCCGGCGCTTTCCTAGCGCGGCACGAACTACAGCCATAAGGGGTCGGACCGAGCCGCTTTGTTGATCTGGCCTCGCATAGCAGGTCAAATCAACAAAGCGAAGTCAGGTTCCGCTTCGTGTCGCCCTTTATTGCTCTCCGGAGCCGCTCCGCACCGCAGCCGCGCGCGGGCTGGGCGCCGCCACACCCGGGGCACCGCGCGGCGAGCGCCGCGCCACCCGTAAGACCCCCGCCGCCAGCGCCAGCGCCGAGCCCACGATCTCGAGGTAGAACCCTGCGCCCGGCTTAGCCGACGCCTCCGCGAACCGCTCCCCGATGACCCCGGTCTTGTGGACGTCAGGGAGATCAACGCCGAGTGCAATGGCCAGCCCGGCGGCCCCCAGCACCAGCAGCGCGATCCCCGCCGGCGTACTCCGCCCCATCGCCGCGCCCCACGTCA
>JBKPDA010000221.1:0-11505 GCA_046727635.1 Actinomycetota bacterium
CCCGAGGCCGTGGTCACGGCCAACGGCAACTTCCCCTACGACCCGACTCCGAAGACGCTCGGCCCCGGCAACGTGCTGATCGACGACGGGAGCTTCCAGGCCGTGCCGGTGCCGGGCGCGACCAGCGCTGCCCACAGGCCCGCGCACGCCAGCAACTTCCTGATGGTGGCCGCGAAACGCTCGACGAACGGCCACCCGCTGTTCGTCGCCGGTCCGCAGATCGGCTACTTCTACCCCGGCCTGACGCTCGAGGAGGACCTCAAGGCGCCCGGCATCGAGGCGCGCGGCGTGACCGCGCCCGGCTTCCCCGGCACGATCCTGATCGGCCGCGGGCCCGACTACTCGTGGAGCCTCACGTCGGCGGGCTCGGACGTGATCGACGACTACGTGGAGACGCTCTGCGGGGGGAGCGACACGAAGTACATGTACAAGGGCAAGTGCCTCGACATGGGCTTCGTGAACGCGGGGGTGATCAAGGGGACGCCTGACCAGCAGGTGACCTTCCACACCACGGTGCATGGCCCCGTGATCGGCTACGCGACCGTGAAGGGAGTGCGCGTGGCCGTCTCGCAGAAGCGGTCGAGCTACGGCAAGGACGTGCTCTGGCAGCTGCCCTTCGAGGACCTGACGGTGGGCAGAGTGCACGACGCCAAGTCGTTCATGAAGTCGATGGAGCAGTCGCCCTTCACGTTCAACTCCGGCTACGCGGACGACAAGCACATCGCCATGTACTCGACGGGCTTCTACCCCATCAGGGCAAAGGGCGTGGACGGCGGTCTGCCCACCAACGGCAACGGCAACTACGAGTGGCGCGGCTTCGCGCCGCCCAAGCTGCACCCGCAGGCGATCGACTCGCAAAACGGCGTGCTCGTGAACTGGAACAACAAGCCCGCCCGCGGCTTCCCCGCGGCGGACGACCAGTTCGCGTATGGCTCGATGTTCCGCTCCCAGATGCTCGCCGCGGGCCTGGCGAAGCACCGGAAGCTGAACCTGGCCGAGGTCGTGAGCGCCATGAACCAGGCGGCTACCACGGACTTCCGTGACGTGTATCTGATGCCGACCGTCGCGAAGGTCATGCAGAAGGTGGGCGCCCCGAACGCTCGCGATGCCCAGATGCTCCAGCTGCTGCTGCAGTGGAGGTCGAAGGGCGGCAGCGTGCTCGACCGCAACCTCGACGGCAAGGTGGACGACCCGGGCGCGGCCATCATGGACGCCTTCGGCCCGCTGCTCTCGGACGCCGTGATGGATCCCGTGCTGGGGCCGCAGGCTGCGCAGCTCGACCACACGATCCTCGGCAAGGACGCCGGTGTCGGCTCCGACTTCGAGGGCGGCTGGAACTCCTACATCGACAAGGACCTCCGCACGCTGCTTGGCGAGAAGGTGAAGGGCAAGTTCCACTTCCGCTTCTGCGGCAGCGGCAACCTGCAGACCTGCGCCAGCTCGCTCTGGGCCGCGCTCGACACGGCCGGCAACACGCTCCAGGCCGCCCAGGGGGCCGACCCGAGCGCCTGGCGGGCTGACGCGAACGCGGAGCGCATCAAGTTCGCGCCCGGTCTGCTGAGCACGACGATCAGGTACACGAATCGGCCCAGTGGAATCCAGCAGGTGCTTTCGTTCTCAGGTCACAGGTGACAGGTCACGGGTGACAGGCAAGGCCTGTGACCTGTGATCTGTGACCTGTAATCTCCTTTGAGTGACGGGGGACGCCCGAGCTCGGATCATTCATTACCTCAAGGAGGCGCGGGCGGATGAGCTGTCGCTCGCCCGCACCCTGCGGTCGCACATCGCGGTGACTCCGCGCGGCCCTTACCGCACCGGGCTGGAGGGCTATCTGCACGAGACCAGGGAGCACGCCCGCCGCGTGGATCGGCGGCTCAACGAGCTCGGCGCCGGCCACGGCTCGCTGCGCTCGGGCGCGAGCGCCCTGAGGGACGCGGGCAGCGGTGTGCTGGCGTGGGGACGCGGACCGCTGAACACGATGCGGCGCCACAGCCCGGAGGAGCACATCCTGCGCGGCGCGCGGGACGGCTGCGCCACCGAGGGCCTCGTGATCGCCACCTACACGGCCCTCGAGGTGGTGGCAAAGGCGGCGGGCGACCACGCCACCACCCAGCTGGCCGCCGACATCCGAGCCGACGAGCAGCGCATGCTCACCTGGCTCCGCCACGAGATCCTGAAGCTCACGGACTCATTCATCCGCGACGAGCTGGACGAGGGGGACGCGATCTATCGTCCGCGACCTCGCCGGCACCGCCCGCCCGGCCAGCGCCACTGGGCCGACTACGACGAGCTGACCACGCGCTAGGCCACACTAAGCGTGCGCTTCGCTGGCGCTCTCGTGCATCTCCTTCAGCTCGCGCTTCAGCACCTTGCCGGTGGCGTTGCGAGGTAGCTCCTTGAGGAACTCCACGTCGCGCGGCACCTTGTAGCGCGCCAGATTCGACTTCACGTAGTCCTTGATCTCGGTCTCGTCGATGTCGGCGCCGGCGCGCGGCACCACATAGGCCTTCAGGCGCTGGCCGAACTGCTCGTCGGAGACGCCGATCACAGCTGCCTCGGCGATCTTCTCATGCTTGGCGAGCAGGTCCTCCACCTCGTGCGGGAACACGTTCTCGCCTCCCGAGACGATCATCTCGTCGCTGCGGCCCACCACGAACAGCCGACCGTGCTCGTCCAGGTAGCCGGTGTCGCCCGTGCTCATCAGGCCGTTCAGCATGTCCTTTGAACCGCCTCCGGTGTAGCCCTCGAACAGCATCTCGTTGCCCACATAGATGCGGCCGACCTCGCCCGGCGGCAGCTCGTTGCCCACCTCGTCGTAGATCTTCACGATCGTGCCGCGCGGGGCCTTGCCTGCGGTGCCGGGCGCCGCGCGCAGGTCGGCGGGCGTGGCGATCGTGGCCCAGGCGACCTCCGTGGAGCCGTAGAGGTTGTAGACGATCTCCCCGAACTCATCCATGAAGCGGTTGGCCAACCCGCCCGACAGCGCGGAGCCGCTCAGCGGCACGCACTTCACCGACGAGAGGTCGTACTTGCGGCGCGTCTCCTCCGGCAGCTCCATGATGCGCTGCACCATCACCGGCACCATCGGGATCGAGGTGACCTGCTGCTGCGCCGCGGCCTCGAGCGTCTTCTCGGGGTCGAACTTCCGCTGCAGCACGTAGGTGGCCGACAGCAGCATGCCGAGCGTGAAGTGCGCGAAGCCCCAGGAGTGGAACAGCGGCGCCGCGATCAGCCACTTCTCGCGGGTCTTGAGAGGGATCTTGGAGAGCAGCGCGGCGGCGGGGTCCACGGTGTCGGGCTGGCTGCGAGCTGCGCCCTTCGGCGTGCCGGTAGTGCCCGAAGTGAGGATCACCGTGCGGCCCGGCTTCTCGGGCGGCACCAGATCGGAGGGGTCGCCCGCTGCGATGAGCTCGTCGAGCGTGGGGTCGGCCGCCTTCTCCCCGTCGTGCCAGGCCACGAAGCGCTTGCGACGCTTGCCGGCATCCTCCAGCAGGCCGTAGAACTCCTCGTCGAAGATCAGCGCGACAGGCTTCTCCCGCTGCACCACCTCGGTGAGCTGTGGGCCGGCGAACGCGGTGTTCAGGTACAGGCCGTGGCAGCCGAGCTTCGACAGGGCGGTCACCGTCTCGATGAAGCCGCGGTGGTTGCGCACCATCACGCCCACGTTGTCGCCCTCCACCAGGCCGGCGTCCGAGAGCGCGTTCGCCAGCGCGTTCGAGCGCCGGTGCACCTCCTCGAACGTCAGGGTGCCGAGCTCGTCGATGATCGCCGTCTCGTTGGGGTAGCGCGCGGCCGAGGCCGCGAAGCCGGCCGCCGGCGTGGGTCCCCAGCGCCGAAGGAGCGTGATCGTGCGCAGCGTGCGGTCGGGGCGCTCCGGCCGGATGAAGCCCGCACCCGCGAGCACGCGGGCGGTGTGCAGCTTGTTGCCGACCATCGTCAGGAGGCCGACCTGCGTCTGGTTCTCGCTCAAGCGTTCTCCCTCCACTTCAGCTCGGAGCCGCTCGAGCGACTCCTCGATGTTGCCGCCCACAATCCTCGCGGAAAGCCGATCCGAAAGCGTCGCCAGCAGCCCACCGGGAGCGGTATAGCTGATCCGCAGCGTAACCTTCACGGTGCCGTCGCCCTGTTCGCGCACGCGCCAGCGCCCGCGCTGGTCGATGCCGGTGATGCTCGTCCAGGCCATGTCACGCGGGGGCATGTGCTCCACGACCTCGATCAGGCCGCCCACCTGCGCCGAGCCCACCTCCATCGACATCCGGTAGCGCGCGCCCAGCCCGCGCTTCTTGCGACCCTCGGCGCGCCAGCGCGTGATGCCGGCCATCCAGCGCGGGTACTGCTCGGGGTCGTCGATGACCTTCCAGACCTCCTCGCACGATGCCGCGATCTGAATGCTCGACTCGAGGCGCATCAGCCGATCAGCGGCAGCCGCCGCTCCTCTGCCAGCGAGTCGAGCGTGCGCTGCATCCGCGCCACCACCTCGTCGTAGATGTCGTCCACGTCGGGGTCGGGGCCGAACTCGTCGCGCAGGTGGATCGGCGGCAGCACCTGGATCGTGATCTTCGCGGGCAGCGGCACGTGGCCGAGCATGTCTCCGATGTTGAGTCCCCACGGCAGGGCTAGCGACAGTGGGAGCACCTTCAGCCGGAACAGCTTGTCGATCCGGAGAAGACGCGCCAGCCGATCGCCCCGGCTCAGGAAGAGCGCCGTCTCCTGCCCGCCGATCGACACCACGGGCACGATGGGCACGTCCTTGGCGAGCGCGAGCCGGATGAAGCCCTTGCGGCCGCCGAAGTCCACCTTGTTGCGCTCCCAGGTGGGGCGGTGCACCTCCCAGTCGCCGCCGGGGTATACGAGCAGCGCGGCGCCCGACGAGAGGGCCTTGTCGGCGTTCTCGGGCGATGCCGCCACCGTGCCGTACTTGCGCAGGTAGCCGAGGCCCGGCATCGCCAGCACGAGGTTGTGCGCGAGCTGGAAGAAGCGCCGTTCGACCCCGAAGTAGGTGTTGAAGGCGAGCGTGAAGACGGTCGTGTCCGGCGACATGTTGCCGCCCGAGTGGTTGCCCACGAGCAGCACCGGCCCCTCCTCCGGAATGTTGTCGAGGCCGCGCACGGTGGCCCTGAACCACAGCGTGGCCAGCAGCCACAGGCCGGGCAGGCTCTCGCGGATGTAGTCGGGGTCGCGCTCATCGAGATCGGCGCGCGGGATGCGGCGCGCCACCTCCTCCTTGATCGCCGAGCTGACTCTGGCGGCGATCTCCGCGAGCTCGCGCGGGCTGGTGGCGGCGCCATTGCTCCAGGCGTGCCCCTGAGCGGTGACGTCGCTCACGAGGCCTCGCTAAGGAGCTGCCATGTGGAGGGCGGCCCTGGCGGGCGCGACACGCGCTCGGGGTCGCCAGGCGGCAACTGGCTCAAGAGGTCCGCGACTTCTGGGTCGCGCAGCTGCTCGCCCACGGTCTCGATCGACGTACGGATCACGTCGTGGCGCCGCCGCCTGCTCATCAGGTTCGGTCCCATTACCTCGAGGTCTTTCCGGGTTGGCTGGATGAGAACCACCTGCGTGCCGGCCGCCCGCAGTTTCCTGGCCTCGCTGCCGAGGCGCCGGCCGGAATCGCGCCGGGCAAGCGCGGCTATGCGCTCTGCCGGGTTCCATGCCCGCATCGGGTAGAGCGTGGAGGTCGGGTTGAGGCAGATCACGAGGTCCAGCTTCTCGTCGCGCAGCAGGTCGAGGTTCGAGTTCGAGTAGAGGCCGCCGTCCACGTAGCGCGAGCGCCCGATCGTCAGGGGGTGGTAGAAGCCGGGGATCGCGCAAGAGGCTGCCACTGCCTCCGCGAGATCGGCCTCCGGAGCGCCCTTGCGGCCGAAAGGCACGCGGCGGCCGGTGGCGTAGTCGCAAGCCACTATCCAGAGGTTGGGATGGCTCGACCAGCCAGTGGGCACCACGCGCCGGACGATGTCCTCGAGCGGCCGCGTGGAGATCACCCCGCGCGGCAGCCAGCCCGCCACCACGGCAGCCGGCGTATGGCGGTGCGGCCGCAGCATGCTCCTCATGGCGAGCGACCAGGAGCCCGGCCCGATCGGCGGCACCGCCCGCTCGAGCTTGTACACGGCGCCGGCCGAGCGATCGGCCTCCGCCGCAGGACGTCCGTCGGCGTCGACCACCCCCTCGAAGGTCTCCCCAGCCGAGTGGGCGACCATGAACCAGGGCGGCACGCCGGACGCGCAGAGCGCCCCGATCATCGCGCCGGCGGAGGTGCCGACCACATATTCCGCGCTGGCCGGATCCCAGCCGGTCTCGTGCGCAAGCGCCTCGAGGCCGCCCGTGAGCCACGCCCCGCCAAGCACTCCACCGGCTCCCAGCACGAGCCCCACCCTCATGCCGCACCCTCCATCATGGGGCGATTGTCCCTTACCTGAGGTGAGTTCGTCGGGCGAGGCTTTGTTACCAGGCGATTAACGGAATCCTCACGGGTCGTTTACCGCGGCTTTATGGCGACCCTCGATGCTGCTGAGGCGCCGGTCATCTCCCCGCGCCCGGGCCTTTATCGCACGCCCTCCCCTGCAGGAGGCCCGGGCGCGAACCGGCTCCCCGTCCCAGACACACTCCCGGGAGGAGTTATGGCCCAGACCACCCAGGACCGCGCCAGGACGGCGTTAGACGAGCGGGAGCAAGCCCGCGCGAAGCTGGAAGGAGCGTTCGCCGAACGCGATCGCTGCAGGCAGAGCTACGAGTCGGCGATGGGCACGAGCTCCGAGCTGTCGGCCTATATGCGGCTCCGACAGGCGAGTGTGCACGTGTCCGCGTGCGACAAGTGGCTCCGCTGGGCGGAATCGGACGACGCGCTGAACGCGCTGCGTCCCGCCTATAGCCCGTTCGACGAGCTGCTCGTAATCCACTAGCCGCCCGTACCGCTTTTGGAGGAGTCGCCGGACGCCTGTTGAACAGGCGTTCTCGTGACCCGGCTCCTCGCCCTGTCCGAGGCGCTCGCGCGCAAGGACGCCGATACCGCCATTCACTCTCGCAAGGTCGCCGAGCTGGCGGAGCGCGTCGGCATTCGGCTGGGCATGTTCGGGCAGCAGCTGCGCGCGCTCCGCTGGGCGGCGCTGCTCCACGACGTCGGCAAGGTCGACGTCCGCGACGAGGTGCTCCGCAAGCCCGGCGCTCTCACCGACGAGGAGTTCGAGGAGATCAAGGCGCACGCCGCCGGCGGCGCCGAGATGGTGCAGCGCGTGCCGTTCTTCGGCAAGGTCTCCCCGCTGGTGCGCTGGTCGCACGAGCGCTGGGACGGGCACGGCTATCCGGACGGCCTCTGCGGCGAGGAGATACCGCTCGGCGCGCGTGTGATCTTCGCCTGCGACGCGTTCGACGCGATGGTGTCCGACCGTCCCTACCGGGGCGCGATGAGCATCCGCGCCGCCGTGGCCGAGCTGCGCGCCGGAGCCGGCACCCAGTTCGATCCGGACGTGGTTACCGCGCTTGTGGCCGAGGTGTCCGGACCCGCCCTGGCCGACGCCCGCATCGCCTGACCTGTAGAACCCGCGCCGTGAGCAAGACCGGCGCGCAGCTGCTCGTCAGCGGGCTTTCGGATGCGGGCGTGCCCCTGGTGTTCGGGTTGCCGGGTGTGCACAACCTCGCGGCGTGGAAGGCGCTGGCGGAATCCGACATTCGGCTCGTGGGCGTGCGACACGAGCAGACGGCCGTGTACGCGGCCGACGGCTACGCGCGGGCCAGCGGCCGGCCGGGCGTGGCGATCACCACCACGGGCCCGGGAGCGGCGAACACGCTCGGGGCGTGCGGCGAGGCGTGGGCCTCCGGCTCGCCCGTCGTCGTGGTGGCCACCGACATTCCGTCCACCATCCGCCGGCCGGGCGTCTACCGCGGTGCGTTGCATGAGGCCACCGATCAGCTCGCGATGTTCGTGCCCGTGACCAAGGACGCGCTGCGCGTGAGCGACGCCGGGGAGCTCGGGGATGCCATGCGCTGGGCCTTGGACACCGCGCTGGCGCCTCCGAGCCGACCGGTGTATGTCGAGGTGCCCACGGATCTGCTCGCCGCTTCGGCTGAGGCCCTTCCCGACTCGCGTGAGCCGGCCGAGCTTCCCTTCCCGTCCGACGACGAGCTCGCCCGGGCGGCCTCGATACTCGGCGCCGCCTCGCGGCCGCTCGTCTGGGCGGGCGGCGGCGCCTTGCGGGCCGACGCGGGCGAGGCGGTGGGCAACCTGGCGTCGCGGCTCGCAGCGCCCGTCGTCACCACCTACATGGCCCGGGGGCTGCTCGGCGTCGACCATCCATGCGCGGTGGGACTGCCGCCCCACCTCCCGGAGGTCGGCGCGCTCTGGGACTCCGCCGACGCGGTGCTCGCGATCGGCACCGACTTCGACGGCATGATGACCCAGAACTGGGCGATGCCCGCCCCGCGCCATCTGGTGACGATCAACGTCGATCCGGCGGATGCCGCGAAGAGCTATGAGCCGGAGCTGATGCTGACGGGGGACGCGCTCGGTGTCTCCGAGACCCTGGCTTCGCGCCTTCCGCAGCGCGACGGCGTCGACGAGCTCGCCCGGCGGCTCGAGTCGGTGCGCGCCGCTGCACGCAGCGCTCTCGCCGCCGAGCACCCGGATGAAATGCAATTCCTCGACGCCTTTGCCAACACCGTGCCGGCGGAGGCGGTGGTGGTAGCCGACATGTGCATCGCGGGCTACTGGCTCGCCGCGATGCACCCGGTCTCGGGGCCGCGCAAGCTCGCCTACCCGATGGGCTGGGGCACGCTCGGGTACGGCTTCCCCTTGGCGATCGGCTCCGCGCTGGCCGACCGCGGCCCCGTGGTGTGCGTGTGCGGCGACGGCGGCTTTCTCTATGCCTGCGGCGAGCTGGCCACGGTCGCGCAGGAGCGCGTGCCGATGACCGTCGTGATCGTCGACGATGGCGGCTACGGGATGCTGCGCTTCGACCAGCGCCACCACGGCGACCCCACCTTCGGCGTGGACCTCGTGACGCCCGACTTCGCCGCGATGGCGAGATCATTCGGCGTCGAGGCGGATACGGTGGAGGGGCTGGGCGACGAGTTCTCGGAAGCGCTGGGGCGCCAGCTTTCGATCGACGCGCCCACCGTTCTGGTGGCCCGTGCGGCGCTGGATCCGCCACCCACCACGTCGCCCCGCTGGTACCGGCGGCGCAGCTAGCAGGCCTTTTGGGTATGACACAGGAGATGCTGTCGCATCGCGACCAGGAGCTGTTGATCGAGGAGCTGCGCGAGGCCTCGTTCCCGCTGGCCGTGCGCGGCTATGACCGCGCGGCGGTGGATCGCTACATGGAGCAGGTGAACCGGGTGATCGCGGAGCTGGAGGTCAGCCGCTCACCGGAGGCCGCCGTGAAGAACGCGGTGGCGCAGGTGACCGAGGAGACGCGCGGGATCCTCGACCGCGCTCACGAGGCCGCGGATGAGATAACGGCTCGCTCACGGGAGCGCGCGGACGACCGCGTGCAGGAGGCGGCACGCGAGGCGGAGCGGCTGCGGAGCGAGGCCGAGGCGGACGTGCACACGCTCGACTCGGACACCGACGCGATCTGGCGCGAGCGCCACCGCCTGATCGAGGACGTGCGCGAGCTGGCGGAGCAGCTCTCGTCCCTGGCGGACGAGGCGGCCACGCGCTTCCCGGCGGCGGCGCCGGAGCCCACGCAGGCGCTGCCGGCCGGCGATGGCGAGGCGGGCGACGAGACGATCGACGCCGATGTGGTCGAAGCCGACGTGATCGAGGCGGATCCGCCGCCCGAGACCGAGCTGATCGACCCGGAGCCGACGCTCGACGCGGAGCAAGCGGAGGCCGAGCCAGAGAACTAAGGCGCCGCGGGGGAGCTCAGGCCGCCGCGAGTGCCTGCGCCTGCGCGGACTCCGCGACGTCGGCCACCGGCGCGTACACCCGCACCGGGGCCGAGATGTTCTTCATGAAGAGCGGGCCGAGGTCGCGCAGGCTGTGGCGCGAGGCCGCGCCGGCGGCTCGCTTCGCCGCCTCCGTGACCAGCAGCTGACCGGTCTCGGCGGCCGCCGCCACGCGTGAGGCCACGTTCACCGTCGAGCCCCACCAGTCACCTGCACGCGCGACTGCCGGGCCGGTGTGGATCCCAGCGTGGAGCGGGGGCAGAACACCGTCCTTACCCGAGTCGCGGTGCAGGCGCAGGCCGAGCTCTATGGCGGAAGCGGCGTCGTCGCAGTGGATCATGGCCGCGTCGCCGAGCGTCTTGACCACCTCTGCGCCCAGCTCGGCTGCCAGGCGCGAGACCTCAAAGGCGAAGTTGATCGCGATCTCGGCGGCCGCCTCGTCGCCGTCCAGCTCGGTGAGGGTTGAGTAGCCCGAGATGTCAGCGATGAGGAAAGTGTGGAGCTTTTCTTCCGGGGTCACGCGATCTTGACGTGACAAACCCAGGAACATCGTTACTCTCCGTCGCGGTAAGCGGTGACAAGGGGTCAACGGATAGGAAACGTGCTGGGCGTTTTCCTGCCATTTGCAGGACTTATTCTGGCCACCGTGCTGTTGTGGAACCGCTTCGTGGATCCTGGCACGCTCGCGATCACAGCGTTCATGTACGCGCTGGCGGGGATGGGGATCACTGTCGGCTTCCACCGCCTGTTCGCACACCGTTCATTCGAGGCGAGGCAGTCCGTGCGCGCCGCCTTCGCCGTCCTCGGCTCGATGGCGATGCAGGGGCCGATCATCCGCTGGGTGACGAACCACCGCACCCACCATGCGCATCCCGACAAGGAAGGCGATCCGCACAGCCCCCACCTCAGCCGGTACAGCGGCTTCCGAGGCACGATCTCCGGGCTCTGGCACGCCCACGTGGGCTGGATCTTCACGCCCAACCGTCCGGCCGAGGAGCGCTACGCCCGCGACCTCCTCGACGACCGGCTGATCGCGTTCATCGACCGCACCTCGATCGTCTGGGTGCTCAGCGGCCTGGCTCTGCCCTTCGGGCTCGGCTACGCGATCTCGGGCACGCTGCGGGGCGCGCTGATCGCGATGCTCTGGGGCGGGCCGGTGCGGATCTTCCTGGTCCACCACGCCACCTTCGCCATCAACTCGCTCTGCCACTTCATGGGCACGCGACGCTTCGCGACGAGCGACCACTCGCGCAACCTCCTCTGGCTCGCCCCCATCACCTTCGGCGAGTCGTGGCACAACAATCACCACGCCTTCCCGAACTCGGCCTTTCATGGCCTGCGCCGGTGGGAGATCGACCTCGGCGGGCTGGTGATCCGCGGGCTCGAGCGCCTGGGCCTGGCCTCCAACGTCACGCGCATAAGCCGGCAGCGCCAGCAGGTGAAGCTCGAGCGCCTCGAAAGCTCCGCCCCGAGCTAGTGCCCTGAGTCGAGAAAGCGAAGCGCCGGAGACAAGCTCCGGCGCTCCACTCACTCATCCCCTCTTGCGAGGGTCTACCCCAAGCGCTCTACGAGCTGCTTCCGAGCACTCGGCGCTGGATCAGCGCCAGTCGGCTGAGGGCATATCCGGTC
>JBKPDA010000222.1:0-11829 GCA_046727635.1 Actinomycetota bacterium
TCGCAGCTCTCCGGCAAGGAAGGTGAGCCCCCAGTGGAGCCCGCGGCGCCCAGATTGGCAGTCCTGATAGCAGCCTTCGCCGCGTTGCTCTTGATAGCCGCGCCGGCCATCGCCGGGCCCGGGCCGGACCCGGCGCCCCACCATGGCTCGGGGCCGCAACCCGAGCCGTCAGGTGGCCGGAGCCCGACGGCGGCCCCCGCAGCGGTGGTGCGAGTGGTCACGCCGCGGCCGGAGGTCGGGTCGGCGCCCGCGCAGCCCGCGCGCAAGGCACGGCCGCCCGCGCACCGCAAGGCGGACCGCCGGCGAGTGGTACATCACTCCCCGGCCGCCGCCGCCCAGCACTCGGCGCCGTCCGCAGTGTTCAACTCGCTGCGCACGGCGGTGCAGGTGCCGGTGCGGCAGGACACCGCCCGCGGTATCGACGGGCAGAAGCTCGCGCTGGCAGCCGCAGCACTGCTGGTGCTGGTGGCGCTGGCCGGATCGCTGCTCCTGCTCGCCACGAACGAGGCACGCACCCCCAGGAGCCCTTGATGCTGAGGGCCGCGATCGTGAGCGGGCTCGCCATGGCCGTCGTCGCGACGGTGCCGGCGCAGGCGAATGACGTGACGCCCGTTTGCAAGCTGAACAACAGCGCCACCGTCGACTGCAGTGCCTGGCACTCGGGCAACATCACGCTCCGCTGGACGTGGAATCCGTTTGGTAGCGAGACCGGCACCGACGGTTGCGAAACCGTCACCTTCAGCAGTGACACGCCCGCGTCGGGCGATAGTCAGAAGTGCACGGTCTCGTGGGGACCGGTTGACGTCAGCTATACCGCCACCGTGCGCGTGGACAAAACGCCGCCCACGGTCCGGTCCGCCACTCCCGAACGCGGACCGGACTTCGCCAGTTGGTTCAACCACCCGGTCGTGTTCAGCTTCGGCGGGTCGGACGCGCTCTCGGGCATCGCGTCGTGTGACACGGTCACCTACGCGGGCCCGGACGGTGCGAGCGCGCTCGTGACCGGCGGCTGCCGCGACGTCGCCGGCAACCGCGCGGTCGGCTCGTTCCCGCTCGAGTACGACTCCACTCCCCCGGCGCCCGCCCGGGTGGACGCCGAGCCGGAGAACGGCTCGATCCGGCTCAGCTGGGTAGCGCCTGCCGATGCCGCGAACGTGGTGGTGGTGAGGTCGGCCCAGGCGGCCGCGACGTCGAAGACCGTGTACCGCGGCACGGGCCGCGACGTGACCGATCGCGGCTTGCGGAACGGCGTGCGCTACCGCTACACGGTCACGGTGCTCGACCAGGCGGGAAACGCGAGCAGCTCCGATGCCAGCGCGGTGCCCACAGCGTCGAGCCTGCGCCCTGTGACGGGCACGGCCGTGAGCACGCCTCCGCGGCTCACCTGGAAGACCGTCAGGGGCGCCACCTACTACAACGTCCAGCTCTTCAAGGGCAGGCACAAGGTCCTGAGCGCCTGGCCGCACGGCGCGCATCTCCAGCTGCGCGCCAAGTGGCGATACCGCGGCCACCAGGTCCGACTGGCGAAGGGCAAGTACCGCTGGTACGTCTGGCCGGGGTTCGGCGCCCGTCAGGCGCAGCGTTACGGCAAGCTGATCGGCCACAGCAGCTTCCACCTGTCGGGCTGACCCGCTTACTAAGCTCGGCAACCAAATGAAGCGCGATCCGTACGAAGTTCTGGGCGTCGCGCGCGACGCCGACGAGACGCAGATAAAGAAGGCGTTCCGCAAGCTCGCCCGCGAGCTGCATCCGGATGTGAACAGGCACGACCCGGACGCCGAGGAGAAGTTCAAGGAGGCCGCCGAGGCCTACGAGATCCTCTCCGACGCCGAGCGCCGCTCGATCTACGACCGCTATGGCCACGAGGGCCTCGGCGCGCGCGGCTTCGAGCCCGGCTTCGCCGGCTTCGGCTCGTTCGCGGACATCTTCGACGCGTTCTTCGGCGGCGGCGACCCGTTCGGCGCCGCCTTCGGGCGCAGCGGGGCGATTCAGGGTGGCGACGTGGCCGTCTCGGTGGAGGTGTCGCTCGCCGAGGCCGCGCGCGGCACGGAGGTGGAGGTGGAGTACGACGCGGTCGCCACCTGCGAGCACTGCCACGGCAACGGCGCCGAGCCGGGCACCCCGATCGACACCTGCGATCGCTGTGGCGGCACCGGCCAACTGCGCAGCGTCACGCGCACGGCGTTCGGCCAGCTCGTGCGCACCCATCCCTGCGATGCGTGCGGGGGTGAGGGCAAGATCGCGCGCACGCCCTGCTCGGAGTGCTCGGGGCGCGGCCGCGTGGCGAAGCGCGTCGCGCTCGGCGTGGAGGTGCCGCCGGGCATCGACGACGAGCAGCGCATCCGGCTCACCGGTCGCGGGCACGCGGGCGAGCGCGGCGGCCGTCCGGGCGACCTCTACGTGGTGGTGCGGGTCACGCCTGACGAGCGCTTCGTCCGCCAGGGCAACGACCTCGTCACGGTGGTGGACCTCGCCGCCCCCGACGCCGCGCTTGGCACGAAGATCACCGTGCCCACGCTCGACGGCGACGAGGAGGTCGAGATCGAGCCGGGCACGCAGCCGGGCACCGTGCTCACCCTGCGCGGCAAGGGCATGCCCTCGCTGCGGCGCGGCCGCAAGGGCGATCAGCGCGTGGTGGTGAACGTGGTGATCCCACGCAAGCTGAGCGCCGAGCAGCGCGATCTCCTCAAGCAGTTCGCCGCCACCCTCGGCGATGACAACCTGCGTGAGGACAGCGACGAGTCGCTGTTCGCACGGGTGAAGCGGGCACTGAGCTGATTCGCCTCGCCATACGGGCGCCCGCCGACCACGCGGAGATGGTCCTCGCCGCGCTGCTCGAGCTGGCGCCGAGCGGCGTCGAGCAGATCGACGGCGAGGGCTTCGTGGAGTACGCGCTCTACGGTGCGCCCGGAGAGCTGCCGTCGCTGCCCGAGGGCGAGGCGGACGTGGGCGGCGTGCGCGTGAGCGTGCGCGGCGAGGAGGTGCCGGACGACTGGGAGGAGCGCTGGAAGCGCTTCCACGCGCCGGTGCTCGTGGCCGGGAAGCTTTATGTGCGCCCGCCGTGGGTGGTGGCCGCGGTGCGGCCGGGCGTGACCGAGGTGGTGATCGACCCCGGGCGCGCGTTCGGCACCGGCGGGCACCCCACCACGCGACTCTGCCTGGAGCTGATGCTGGAGCTCGAGCCGGAGGGCTCGTTCGCCGACCTCGGCTGCGGATCGGGCGTGCTCTCGATCGCCGCCGCAAAGCTGGGCTTCGGGCCGATCACGGCGCTCGACTCGGATCGGCTGGCCGTGGAGGCCACGCTGCTGAACGCGCGCGACAACGCCGTGACGCTGGACCGGGTCGAGCGCTTCGACCTCCGTAGCGCGCCGCCGCCGTCCGCGGACACGGTCGTGGCCAACCTCATGCGGCCGCTGCTGCTCCGGGTTGCCGAGTTGATGCAGCCTCGCCCCCCGGCGCTGATCGTGTCAGGGCTTCTGGACGCCGAGGTCGACGAGGTGGCGGCCGCGTTCGCGCCGCTCGTGGAGCAGCGGCGCATCTCCCTTCAGGGATGGTGCGCGGTGCTCGTGCGCACCTCGTAGCGCACGGTCACCCACGAGTGCCACGTGATCCGCAGGATCGCCGCCGTGATCACGAGCGCGATCAGCGGATCCGCCACCGGCGCGCCCAGCGCCACGACCACGGCGGTCAGCACCACGCCCCCCGACACGAGCGCGTCGGCTCGCGCATGCGCGCCGTCCGCGATCAGCGCCGCGCTGCGCAGGCGCCGGCCGGCGCTCGTGCGTATCAGCGCGGCCAGGTAGTTCCCCAACATGCCCACGCCGCCCGCGATCGCCAGCGCCGCGAGGTGGTCGGGGGCGTTGGGCTCGATCAGCCGCCGCACCGCCTCCACTCCGGCCACCACGGCGCTGACGAAGATCGCCGCGACTACACCCAGACCCGCGAAGCCCTCCGCCCGCCGGCTGCGCATCACGAACGCCACACCGAGTGGGATCGCTGTGAGCGCGTCGCCCGCGTTGTGGATCAGATCGGCGAGCAGCGCCACGCTGCCCGAGAGGACGAAGATGAGCGCCTGAACCGCGGCGGTGAGTCCGAGCACCACCAGCGACAGCGACACCGCTCGCAAGCCCGCCCGCGAGCGCGTGATCGAGCTGTCGATCAGGCCGTGGCTGTGGCCGTGCGCGCGCGAGTGGCCGTGCCCGTGCGAGTGGCCGTGCCCGTGCTCATGCTCGTGCGTGCTCACCCGCGGGCGAAGAAGTCGAGCGCCCGCTCGAGCACGATCTCCGGCTGCTCCTCGGCGATGAAGTGGCTTGCGTTCTCCACGTACTCGATCTCCAGATCGTCGGCATAGGGCTCGTAGCCGCGCAGCATTTCCGGACGTATTACCGCGTCGCGCATGCCGTGAAGCCACAGCGTGGGCGTGAGCAGGCGCAGCGAACGGTAGCGCCCGCGCAGCATCGGGCCGATCTCGCGCACCACGAAGCTGCGGTAGATCTGCACGCTGGCCCAGGCACGCTCCGGCTCCCGGAACTGGTCGAGGATGATGCGCGTGTCCTCAGGTGTCCAGACCGAGCTCGAGCCCGTGATCCGGTAGGCACGCTCGGCCGGCAGCCGCCCGAGGAGCCCCACGGCGCGGCGTCCGACGAACGGCGACGCGATCACCCACTGATACGCGAAGCGGTGCAGGTTGCGGACGCCGCTACGCTCCGCGCGCGGCCACAGGTGGGCCGTGTTGAGCGCGAGGTAGCGGCGCACGAGGTCCGGGCGGCGCACGCAGAGGATGAAGCCGGCGACGCCCCCCCAGTCGTGGCCGATGAGCCGCACGTCGTGCAAATCGAGCCTGTCGAGCAGCTCCGCCACGTCGGCCGCCAGCTGCTCCTTCTCATACCCGTGCCGTGGCGCGTCGGACCAGCCCAGCCCGCGGAGGTCGGGGCAGATCACGCGGTAGCGCTCGGCCAGCCCAGGGATGAGCTTGCGCCAGCACCACCAGTGCTCGGGCCAGCCGTGTAGCAGCACCACCGGCTCGCCCGCACCGGCCTCTGCGACGTGCAATCGCACCCCGCCGGCGTCGACGTAGCGATGCTCTACACCGGCCAGCTCCGGCAGCGGTCGCATGCGGCGCGCAGCCTACACTTGAACCGTGTCCCTGATCGAGCAGGTGAGGTCCGATACTGCCGCCGCGCTGAAGTCCGGCGACAAGGAGCGCGTGCAGGCCCTGCGCCTGATCTCCAACGAGCTCCAGAAGGCCGCCAAGGAGTCGTCCGACGGCGACGAGACGGTGGTTCTCCAGCGCGAGCGCAAGCGCCGGCTCGAGGCCGCCGAGGCCTACGCCGACGCCGGCCGCGACGACCTTGCCGAGTCCGAGCGGCGCGAGGCCGCGATCATCGAGGAATACATGCCCGAGCAGCTCTCAGACGACGAGCTGCAGGCGATCGTGGGGGACGCCGTGGCGGAGTCGGGCGCATCGTCGCCGCAGGACATGGGCAAGGTCATGTCGATCGTGATGCCGCAGGTGCAGGGCCGCGCCGACGGGAAGCGCGTGTCCGCCGTCGTTCGTGAGAAGCTAGTTTCGTAAGTGCGCACGCAGGTCGAGTTAACGAACGAGGTCGCCACCGAGCTGGCGGGCCCCGGTGACCAGATCATGCGCACGCTCGAGGGCCACCTCGACGCCGAGGTGTTCCTGCGCGGCAACGTGCTCACGCTCGAGGGCGAGCCGGCCGACGTGCGCGCGGCCGAGACGGTGGTGCGGGAGCTGTCCGACCTGATCCGCCAGGGACACGAGATCGCGCCCGGCACGATCGAGGCGATCACCGGCGCGCTCGACCACCACGAGAGCCCGAGCCGGATCTTCGAGGATGTCGTGTGGCGCCACCGCGGGCTGAAGGTCGCGCCCAAGACCGTGAACCAGAAGCGCTACGTGGATGCCATCCGCTCGCAGACGATCACGATCGGCATCGGCCCCGCGGGCACCGGCAAGTCGTTCCTGGCTGTCGCGATGGCCGTGGCCGCACTGTCGCGCCGCGAGGTGAATCGCATCGTGCTCACGCGTCCCGCCGTGGAGGCGGGCGAGCGCCTCGGCTTCCTGCCCGGCGACGTGATGGCGAAGGTGGACCCCTACCTGCGGCCGCTGTTCGACGCCCTCTACGACATGCTCGAGCCCGAGCGCGTGAACCAGCACCTGGAGCGCGGGGTGATCGAGGTGGCACCGCTCGCGTTCATGCGCGGCCGCACGCTCAACGACTCGTTCATCATCCTCGACGAGGCGCAGAACACGAGCCCGGAGCAGATGAAGATGTTCCTCACGCGGCTCGGGTTCAACTCGAAGATGGTGGTCACGGGCGACGTGACCCAGATCGACCTGCCGCAGGACCAGCGCTCGGGCCTCGTGATCATCGGCGACATCCTGGGCGATGTGGAGGGCATCGAGTTCGTCCGCTTCGGCGGCCAGGACGTGGTGCGCCACAAGCTTGTCCAGCGGATCGTCGCGGCGTACGACGAGTACGCGGAGAAGCAGACGCCCGGCATCAGGCCGGCCGCCGCCCGCCAAGCAGACCAGCGCTGAGCATCGAGCTCGAGATCCAAGGGGACGATTCCCCGGCCGTGCGCGAGGCTGCGCTCGCGGCGCTGGAGGCAGTCGGCGTGAGCGACGGCCACCTCGCGATCGCGTTCGTGAGACCGGATCAAATCGCTGCCTTGAACCGCGACCACAGGGGCAAGGACGCGCCCACCGACGTGCTCTCGTTCCCCATCGACGGCGCAGGCCCGCTGGCGGCGGGCCCGCGTGAGCTGGGCGACGTGGTGATCTGCCGCGAGCACGCGAGCGACGTGGTGGAGGCCGTGGTGCACGGCGTGCTCCACCTCTGCGGGCACGACCACGAGACCGACGACGGCGAGATGCTCGAGCTGCAGGACCGCATCGTCGCCCGGCTGCCGCGGTGAGCACCCGCAGCGGGTTCGTGGCCCTCGCGGGGCGCCCGAACGTGGGCAAGTCGACGCTTGTCAACCGAGTGGTGGGGGAGAAGGTGGCGATCGTGTCCGACAAGCCGCAGACCACCCGCCGCGCGATCCGCGGCGTGGCCACGGGCGACGCCTGGCAGCTCGTGCTGGTGGACCTGCCGGGCGTGCAGCGCCCGCGCGACCCGCTTACAGAGCGCATGCAGCAGCGGATGCAGCGCGAGCTGTCGGAGGCGGACGTGGTCCTGTTCGTACTGAACGGCGAGCAGGAGATCGGCGCCGGGGACCGCTTCATCGCCCGGGCGATCAAGGAGGTCGGCCTGCCGGCGGTGACCGCTCTCAACAAGATCGACCGGCTGAACCGGCCGCAGACCGCCGAGGCACTCGAGGCAGCCGCCGCGCTCGACGTGCAGGGCGACATCTTCCCGATCAGCGCCCGTGGCGGCGCGGGCGTGCCCGAGCTCGTGGAGCACCTGATCTCACTGCTGCCCGAGGGGCCATTCCTCTACCCGCCCGAGGAGCGCAGCGACCTGCCCGAGTCCGTGCGCCTCGCCGAGCTGATCCGTGAGCAGGTGCTGCTTCGCACCCGCGAGGAGCTGCCGCACGCCGCCGAGGTTGAGGTGGACGAGCTGGAGGAGCGCGAGGACGGTCTGCTCGTGATCGTCGCCCGCCTGTGGGCGGAGACCGAGTCGCAGAAGGCGATCCTGATCGGCGCCGGCGGGAAGATGGTGCGGGCGATAGGTACCGCGGCGCGCCGCGAGATCGAGGCGGCGCTCGGCCGCCGCGTGCATCTCGATCTCAGCGTCCGCGTGCGGAAGGGCTGGCGCCGCGACGAGGCGCTGCTCGACCGGCTCGGGATCGACTAGACGGTCGCCGTCTCGCCCGTCACGGCGAGCGGTAACGCTTCACGCCGAGCGTCCCGACCACGAGGAGCGCCGCGGCGCCGCCCGCCACCCAGGCCCAGGGGAACGAGCCGGAGCTCGAGCTGGGAGGGTCTCCCGCGGCGGACGCGATGTCCACCGGTGCCCACTTCTGCTGCGGGTAGTTGCCGAGGCCGACCACCTCGTAGTCCCAGCGGCCCGCGGTCGGGAAGACGGCTCGCACCCGGTACATCCCATCTCCGAGCGGCGCAGCCGGGAAGCTGAGCTGGCGCCCGCTGGCTCGGTTAGTGATCTGGACCGCAACGCCGTGGGTGGCAGGCAGCCCGGGATCGCCGGGAATCGCGCTGATAGTGGTCACCCACGGCTCGCCCGCCGACAGGTAGTCCGGCAGCGAGCTGAGCTCGATCCCCTCCTTGGCGGAAGCGGCGGCGGGGATCAGGGCGAGGGCGGCGAGGGCGACGATGAAGGCTTTCATGCCCTCACTACAACCCCCGGACCGGGATGGTTCCGCTCAGCGCATCGAGCTTGCGATTCGCAGCGCGTCCGCCTTGGAGATGTGCGCTTCGAGCCGCAGCAGCAGGTCGCCGTGCCGCCAGAGCAGCGTGTTCGTGGCCAGACGCAGCGTGTAGTCGCGAACCTCACCGCGCGCGTCCCGATAGATCACCACGTGCGGCTGGCCGGCGATCCAGATGCCCGGCTCGCCGTTGACCGTCACCCGCGCGGCTGTAGTGCCCGGCCCGAGGCTCTTCTGGAGGAACACGCTGGACTGTTGGCCACGGAACTCGGTGATGAGCAGGCCCACGCCCGCCACGGCTTGCGGCAGCCCGCGGCGGCCCTTGTACACGAGCGCGACCTGGCCGCTGGGCGGCTCGTCCGAGACGTACACCGCGTCTGGGGGCAGCCCGCGAGGCACCAGCACGTCGAAGTCGGCACCCGGCGCTCGCGTGCCCGACAGGGTCACCTGCTTGCCGAGCGCCAGGGGCGCGCCCGTCGGCGTGGCCGGCAAGCGCGGCACGCGCTCGATCTTCACGCTGCGCAGCCCGAGCCAGTCGAGCACCGAGTGCCGCCAGCTCGGCACGGCGGCCACGGCGGTGCCTGCGAGCAGGAGCAGCGCCGCCAGTGCGATCGCAAGCGTTCGCCGCGGCGGCACCACGAGCCGCCGTCCTGGCACGGGCGCCGCCTCCACCCGAGCGCGCACCGCGGCGGCCAGGGCGGGCGTGGGTGGGTACTCGATCTCCGAGCCGATGGCGCCAAGTGCGCGCTCGAGGTCGCTCATGGCGATACCTCCTCGCCGATCTCCGCCCGCAGGCGCTCGAGCGCCCGCGACAGTCGAGACTTCACGGTGCCCAGCCGCCACCCGAGCACCGCGGCGGTTTCCCGCTCTGACAGATCGAGGAAGAAGCGGCAGACGATCACGAGCCTGTCGTCCTCGCGCAGCTCGTCCACGGCGGAAAGCACCGCGCGCCGGCGCTCGGCGGTCAGCAGAGCGGCCTCCGGGGACGGGTCCGCGCCCTCCGCCTGCCGCTCCGCCGCCGCCCGCAGCGCCAGCGCCTCGCGCCTTCCGGCCGCGCGCAGCCGGTTGCGCGACTCGTTCACCGCAATCCGCATCAGCCAAGGCTTGAGCGGCGAGCCTGGCCGGAATCGGCCGAGTGCGGCGTACGCCTTTACGAACGTGTCCTGGGCGGCCTCCTGCGCGTCCGGCGCCGAGCGCGTGACGAGATAGGCGGTGCGGAACACCGGCTGCTGGTACCGCTCGACGATCTGCTCGTATGCGCTCACGTCACCGCGCCTCGCGCGCTCCACCAACTCGCTCTCAACGAGCTCGGCGTCGTTCAGCGGCCGGACCACCACCGCTGCTTCTACACCGCGCGCGGGACGGGCGTTCCCTACAGACCGGCCGCTTCCAGCGCCTTGTGCGAGTCGAGGTACTCCTCAGTGCGCACGACCGTGGTGCCGTCGAAGCGCAACACGAACGCCAACTCGGCTGTGATCTCCGGGCCGTCGTCGCCTCCGGCCCGGCCACTCATGGTGCCGAGCAGCACCACCGCTTCTCCCGCGTCGCGCAGCTCCTCGAGCTCGTAGTGGAGACCGTGCACCGTGTCGTGCCAGTCGCGCAGGTAATCCGCGATCTCCGCACGGCCGCGGAGCAGCCGCGCGTTCGGGTTCTGCTCCGCGATCGCGTACTCACCATCCGGCGCGGCTTCGGCCACCATCGCCTCCACGTCGCCGCGGTTCCAGGCGTCGAGAGAGCGTTTGACGACTTCGATCTGCTCCCGGCCCACCGCGGCCGAGTATGGCCTATCCGCTGCTTGCCACATCGGCCGTGGAGGTCGAGAGAATGAACTCGCGCACGAGCTGCACGAGGCGCTCCGGCTGGTCGAACGGCACGAAGGTCCAGCTGTCCTCGATCAGCTCGAGTCGGCCCTGGGGGAGGCGCTCCATCAGCCGCTCGGCGAGCGACACGGGGAAGAAGCGATCCTCGGGCGCCCAGGCCAGCAGTGTCGGACGATCGAAGTCGCGCAGCCGCTCAGCCGCGGCCAGCGTGTCCTTGCTGGAGACCCCGCGTACGAACTTCTCCGTGTCGCGCTGGATCGCCTTGTTCGTGAAGTAGGGGCGCAGGCCCTCCACCATCAGCTCGTCCGGGATCCCGCGCTTCGACACGCCGTTGAACCCGAGCGGCGACTGCCGGAAGCGCTTGATCTTGAGCGGCAGCATCCCCACGTGGAGCGCGCCGGGGACCCGTGCGAGCCACTGCAGGGGCTTGAACTGCGGCGGGAAGAAGTACTCGAACGCGTCCGACGGGGTGAGCACGAGCCTGGCGATCCGCTCAGGGTGCTCGGTGACGAGCAGCTGGCTGATCGCGCCGCCGGTGTCGTTGGCCACGATCGTGACCTCGTCGAGGTCGAGGCGCTCGATGAACTCAGCGATGACGCGCGCCACCGCGCGGGGCGACATGTCCGCGTCGGGCTTCATCGGCACGCGATGAGCGCCGAGCGGCAGCTCAGGCACGATGCAGCGGAAGTCGCGCTCGAGCGGGGGCACCACCTGGCTCCAGAGGACGCCGCTGGCGAGCAGGCCATGGACGAACACGATCGGCTGCCCCTGCCCGCTGTCCGCGTATTCGATCCGGCCGGCTGATAGATCGATCTCACGTTTTGCTGTCATGGCGTCTCCCATCTAGTATTCGCATACAGGCTGTACGGATTATGCATACAGACAGTACGAATGTCAAACCGGGGAGCAAGGCCGCGCAGTCGGCCGCTACGCGCGCGAAGCTGCTGAAGGTCGCCCGCAAGCTGTTCGCCAAGCACGGCTACGCGAGCGTGGGCACCGAGGAAGTGGTCAAGCGCGCGGGCGTCACGCGCGGCGCGCTCTACCACCAGTTCGAGGACAAGAAGGACCTATTCCGCGCGGTCTACGAGCAGGTGGAGCAGGAGATGTTCGACAAGGTCGTCGCGCGCGCGAGCACCGAGAGCGACCCGGTCGAGGAGCTGAAGCAGGGCGCGCGCTATTGGCTCGAGCTGTGTCTCGAGCCGGAGGTGCAGCGGATTGTGCTGCTCGACGCGCCCGCGGTCCTCGGCTGGCACGAGTGGCGCGAGGTCGGCGGCCAGTGGGGCATCCAGCTGATCGAGAGCGCGCTCGCCGGATTGATGGAGCTGGGGGCGATCGACCGCCAGCCCGTGTCGCCGCTCGCGCACGTGCTGATGGGGGCGCTCGACGAGGCGGCGCTGTACGTGGCCGAGGCCGAGGACAGCGCGGCGGCCGGCGCCGAGATGGCGCAGGTGCTCGAGCGCATAATCGACACGCTCCGGCCTCGCTAGACCTGCATAACATCCTCAGCGTGGAAGAGATCCGCTTCGACGAGAACGGGCTCGTCCCATGCGTGGTGCAGGACGCGCGCACTGGGGAGGTGCTCACGGTGGCGTACATGAACGCGGAGGCGCTCGCGCGCACGCAGGAGACGCGCGAGACCTGGTTCTGGAGCCGCTCGCGA
>JBKPDA010000223.1:0-3829 GCA_046727635.1 Actinomycetota bacterium
CGTCGAGGGCCCGCCTTTTGGCGGGCCCTCGGCGTTTCTTCTAAGCCTTGTGAGTGCCTATACGGCCTTCACGTTGACGGCCTTCGGTCCCTTGTCTCCGCTCTCGGATTCGTAGGTGACCTTGGTTCCCTCGGCGAGCGAGCGATAGCCCTCACCGACGATTCCGGTGTGGTGGACGAACAGGTCCTGACCACCGTCGTCGGGCGTGATGAAGCCGAAGCCCTTCTCGTCGCTGAACCACTTGACTGTGCCGTTTGCCATCTATACCTCCACGGCTTTCGTGTGCTGAGCTACGCGGAGGATGTCCAGCGACGCCTGCACTACTTGCGCCGAGCCCTTGTGCCCGGCCCTACAGCGGGGAAGGTAGCAGCGAACCCGGCGATCTAGCGCCCTGGGTCGCGCAGGCCACTGAGCAGGATGTCGAGATGGCGGCGCCAGTTGAACCCGACCGGGGCGCACATCGTCGAGCAGAGGCCGCACATGACCATCCCGAAGTCGTGCATCTCGAAGTCCTTGCGCAGCACGCCCGCGCGTTTGGCCCGCCGCATCAGGTTGCTCATCGCGTCGTCGAGCTCGGCCTTCTGCGGCTCGATGTACTCGAGCACATTGCCGGTGTTCATGAGCACGTACTGGACGCCGGCGTCCTTGGCCATCAGTTCGGCGTTGCGGCGGAGCGCACCCGCGAACGACTCCCACGGATCGTCGCTCTGCTCGTAGGCCTCCCGCGCGTTGGCGGCGAACTCGGAGAACTTCTGGGCCACGAGCGCGCCCATCAGGGCGGTCTTCGTGGGGAAATGGCGGTAGACGGTCCCCACCCCCACGCCGGCCTGCGCGGCGACGTCGTCCATCTGCGCCTCCTGGCCCTTCGCGCCGAAGACCTCCTGCGCGGCCAGCAGGATGCGCTCGCGGTTGCGTCTCGCATCCGCTCGTAGCGGTCGCTCCCCAAGATGCGCTGTCGTTCCCAATCTGTTTCTCACTTTACTTGACAAACGGAACCACGGTTCCTATTCTCCTCGAGTATAAACGGAACCGGACCTCGACTTCCAAATCCTTAGGAGCAGCTTTTCATGACGACCACAGCCCTTCCCGCCCGCAAGGGATACGCGCTCGCCCTCCTGGCGCTGACGCAGTTCGTGATCGTTCTCGACGCGTCGATCGTGAACGTGGCGCTTCCGTCGATCGGGCGGGCGTTGCATTTCTCCCAGGACAACCTCTCGTGGGTGGTCAACGCGTACACGCTGTTCTTCGGCGGCTTCCTGCTGCTGGGCGGCCGCCTGGCCGACCTGCTCGGGCGGCGCTCGGTCTTCATGGGCGGCCTGGTGCTGTTCGCGGTCGCGTCCCTCATGGGCGGCCTCGCCCAGTCGGACACATGGCTCGTGATCGCGCGCGCTTCCCAGGGACTCGGCGCGGCGCTGGTGTCGCCCGCGGCTCTCTCGCTCGTCACCACGATCTTCACCGATGGCGCCGAGCGTAACCGCGCACTCGGCGTCTGGGGCGCCGTGGCCGGCTCCGGCGGCGCGGCCGGCGTGCTGCTCGGCGGCATGCTCACCAAGTGGGCAGGCTGGGAGTGGGTGCTGTTCGTGAACGTGCCGATCGGCCTGGCGGCCGCGGCGATCGCTCCGCGGATCCTGCCCGAGAGCCGTCACGAGGGCCGGCGCGCGTTCGACGTCACGGGCGCGGTGCTCGTCACCGCCGGCCTGGCCCTGCTCGTGTACGCGCTCGTGGAGGCCCCGCGCTACGGCTGGGCCTCGCTACACACCCTCGGACTCGGGGCGGTCGCGCTGGGTCTGATCGGGGCGTTCCTCGCCGTGGAGAGCCGCACCAAGCACCCGCTTATGCCGTTCTCGATCTTCCGCCTGCGCACGCTGCGCGGGGCGAACGTGATCGGTCTGTTGATCGGCATGTCGCTGTTCTCGATGTTCTTCTTCATCTCGCTGTACCTGCAGCAGGTGCTCGGCTACGACGCCCTCAAGACCGGGCTCTCGTACCTGCCGCTGGCGTTCGCGATCATCCTGTCCGCGGGCGTCGCGTCGCAGCTCGTCAACCGCGTGGGCTACAAGCTGCCGCTCACCGCCGGTCTGTTGATGGTGGCGGGAGCGATCTTCTGGTTCGGCCAGGTGACGGTGAACGGCAGCTACGTGGGCGACGTGCTGTTCCCGTCGATCCTCGCTGGGGTCGGGCTTGGGTTCAGCTTCGTGCCCGTCACGATCGCGGCGGTGGCCGGCACGCGCCCGGACGAGGCTGGACTGGCTTCAGGGCTCATCAACACTTCCCAGCAGGTGGGTGGGGCACTCGGCCTGGCGATCCTCGCGGCGGTGGCGAACTCGCGCACCGCGCACGTGATCGCCGGTGGCGATCACAACCAGGCCGCGGCGCTCACCGAGGGATTCAAGACCGCCTTCATGGTCGGATCCGGGTTCGCGCTCGCCGGCGCGATACTCGCCGCGCTGCTGATCTCGTCCTCGGACAGCCGCGAGCACGCGGAAGCGGCCCAGCGGGGCGAGGTGGAGGCTGTGGCGGCGTAGTCTTCGGCCATGCCGTCCGGCTGGCCCAGGCTCCCGTTTGAGGAGTGGCGTGCGACGTGCGACACGTTGCACGCCCACACGCAGGTGCTCGGCAAGCTGGCGGTGGCGCTCGCGCCGCCGGAGCCTCAGCTGCAGCACGCGGCGCTGCGGCTGACGGCGCGCGGCTGGGAGACCCGGCCGCTGCCGGCGCCCAACGGCACCGGGGCGTTTGTAGCGGCGCTCGACCTGCACAGCCACGAGGCCGTGGGCGAGCACAGCGACGGCGACGTGCGCCGGGTGGCGCTCCGCCCGGATCGGCCGGTCGGCGAGGTCACCCGCGAGCTCCTCAGCGGCATTCGCGAGCTCGCGGGCGCCGTGGAGATCGCCACCAACCCGCAGGAGGTGCCCTGGACCGTGCCGCTCGACGAGGACGAGGAGCACCACACCTACGATGCCGCGGCCGTGGAGCGCTATTTCGCCGCTGCCACCCAGGTGGCCCTGGTGCTCGAGGAGTTTCGCGCTCCATACCGCGGGCGCTCGACGCAGGTGAACGCCTGGTGGGGATCGTTCGACCTCGCGGTGAACCTCTTCTCGGGCGTTCCGGCCGACCCGCCGTCCGACGACTTCATCATGCGCAATTCGATGGACTCGCAGGAGGTGGCCGTGGGCTGGTGGCCGGGCTATGAGCGCTATCCGAAGGCGGCGTTCTACGGCTACGCCCATCCGGCGGTGGAGGGGTTCGCGGACGCGGACCTCTCGCCCGATGCCACGCGCTGGGACGGCGAGCAGGGCCTGTACCTGCTCGACTGGGACGACGTGGTGACGAGCTCCGACCCGCACGCCACCGCGCTCGAGTTCGCCCACTCGGTGTTCTCACACGCCTGCGCGGTGTGCGAGTGGGACCCGGCGCTGGCGGCTACCGCCGAGGGCAGGCCGCCGCCGGTCAGCTAGCGACTCAGAACGCTAAGAGCCCGTCCAGGGCCGGCCGTACTCCCAGGAGTGCCAGGACTCCACCTCGATCCATGCGCTGACGCGGGCGCGGTCCCGCTGGGCGTAGGGCTCGCCGGTGTAGTGGCGGGAGAGGCGGTCGATGTCCGCGAGGTCGGGGTCGTCCTCGAGCGTGGCGCGGCCGACGAGCGTCACGTGGCGGTACCACTCCTCACGGCCGAGCACGGTGATCGACACCCGCGGGTCGCGACGGAAGTGCTCGAGCCGCTTGCGTCCCGCGTCCATGTTCACAAGCACCCGGCCGTCCTCCCAGAGGTACCAGGTGGCCGTTGTGTTTGGGCCGCCGTCCGGCCGCAGGGTGCCGATCACGGACGGGT
>JBKPDA010000224.1:0-4666 GCA_046727635.1 Actinomycetota bacterium
GTGCGGCTCGTCTCAGGGCGGGCAGGTCGTTGCCGCGCAGGGCGGAAAGCAGGGCTTGATCGGCGGCAGCGCGGTTGAGCTTCCGGTGGACCGTCACGCCGTTTGCCTCGTGGTTGTAGCGAGCCTTGGCGATCTGAGTCAGACCGTCGATCGCAGCTGGCCGAGCCGCCACCGCGCTACCGCAGCCGGCGCAAAGTCCCAGTCCGGCGGAGTACATCGCGACGCGGGCGCACTTCCTCATCGCAGCCCGCACGTTATGACTGGCCTCGTAGGAATTAGGACGCGTTTCGTTCGAATCGTGTTACGGCGTGGGCCCCGCCAACGCCTCACCTGCCCCGTTAGGAACTGTTAGGGCGACGCGCCGAACGCGGCTCTGACGCGTCTTTGGCAGCACACTCGAATAGAGGTGATGTCTTTGGCCCGCAGTCATCCGCGTCCCCGGCGGACAGTCAGCCCAGCCGTCGTACGCGCCCTCGTTCCGTTGTACCGCTATGACGAGCTCCGGAGGGCGTACGTGCTGCGCGCTGTCGGCCGCTGGGTTGGACCGGTGCTTCGGCCGCGCCGCTGACCGCTCGCTATGACGCCGGCGCGGCGTTGTACTCCTCGTCGGTGACGTGCTCGCCCCACGTGACGGGGCTGCCCTGGTCGTCGACCTCTTGCATCGCGATGTGAGTCATGAAGCGGTTCGGCGCCGCGCCGTGCCAGTGCTCCTCGCCCGGCTCGAAGTGCACGCGGTCGCCGGGGCGGATCACCTCGATCGGGCCGCCGCGGCGCTGGCAGCGGCCGACGCCCTCGGTGACGTAGATGGTTTGGCCGAACGGGTGGGTGTGCCAGGCGGTTCGGGCGCCCGGGGTGAAGTGCACGCTGCTTGCCGTCAGGCGCGATGGGGCTATCGCGGTGGCGACGGGATCGAGGTAGACGGTGCCCGTGAACCAGTCGCTGGGCCCCGGAGTTGTGTCGAGCGAGTTTCGGGTGATCTGCATATGGTCCAGCGTAGCCTTGCCGAATGAGGTGGAGACCTCGTACGCTCGTGCTCTGCGCCACGACGGGACTGATCGCGGCGGCCGGCGCCGGCGCGGCAGCTAGCACGGCAGTCGCGCCACCCGACGCACTGTTCAGCTACCAGATCGGCGGTGCGTTCCCGCCTGAGCCCGGCGTCGGGATCGTCGACCGCGACCGACATGGTCCCCCGGCCGCCGGGCTCTACAACGTCTGCTACGTCAACGCGTTCCAGTCACAGGCGGACGAGCATCGCTGGTGGCTGACCCGACATCGCGACCTGCTCCTGTTCCGGCATGGCCACCCGGTCATCGACGGAGCGTGGAATGAACAGCTCCTCGATACGTCCACGGCGCACAAGCGAGCGGCACTCGCACGGATCCTCGGCGGCTGGATGGCCGGTTGCGCCAGCGCCGGCTTCAAGGCCGTCGAGCCCGACAACCTAGATTCGTGGAGCCGCTCCCAGGGAGCGCTCACCGTCCACGACAACCTGGCGCTCGCGGCGTCGCTGGTCCGCCGGGCCCACGCGCTCGGCCTTGCGATTGCGCAGAAGAACGCCGCCGAGATCTCGGCCACCGGCCGGCGGATCGGGTTCGACTTCGCGATCGCCGAGGAGTGCCAGGCGTACTCCGAGTGCGGCTCCTACACCCGCGTGTACGGACGTCACGTAATCGAGATCGAATACCCGGACAACGGCGGGCGCGCCGGCTTCGCAGCAGCGTGCCGTGCGCGGGGGAGCCGGATCTCGATCGTCTATCGCGACCGGAACGTGACTGCGGCCGGCCAACGCGGGTTCATCGAGCAGCACTGTCCCTGAGCGCAGCTACCGTCGCCGCGCCGCGGGTTCCAGGGCCGGGTTGACCCAGCCGCCGTCCGCGGGGTTCAGGTTGATGCCCGGCGGGACGATCTCGTCGATGCCGTCGAGGAGCGCCGCGTCCAGCACGACATCCGCGGCGGGGAGCTGCGACTCGAGCTGCTCCATCGTGCGGGGCCCGATGATCGCCGCGGTGACCGCCGGGTGGTTGAGCACGAACGCGATGGCAAGCTCGATCAGCGACATGCCGGCCTCGTCGGCGAGCTGCGCCAATGCGTCGGCAGCGTCGAGCTTGCGCTGGTTCTCGGGCAGCGACATGTCATAGCGTGCGGTAAGCCGCTGGCGTGCGTAGGAGGTCGGCTTCGGGTTGTCGGCGTCCTTGCGATAGCGGCCCGACAGCCAGCCGCCGGCGAGTGGGCTCCAGGGGATCACGCCCATGCCATAGCGCTGGCAGGTGGGCAGCACATCGAACTCGATCCCGCGTGCGAGCATCGAGTACGGCGGCTGCTCGCAGACATAGCGCTGCAGGCGTCTGTCGCGTGCCGCCCACTGCGCCTCCACGATCGCCGAGCCGGGGAACGTCGAGGAGCCGATGTAGCGCACCTTGCCCTGGTGCACGAGATCGGTCAGCGCGCCGAGGGTCTCCTCCATGTCGACGTCCTGCTCGTAGCGGTGGATCTGGTACAGGTCGATCCAGTCCGTATTCAGGCGCCGCAGCGAGTTCTCGACCTCCTGGACGATCCAGCGGCGGGACACGCCGCGGCGGTTGGGGTCGTCGCCCATCTGGCCCCACACCTTGGTGGCCAGCACCACGTCGTCGCGCTTGCCGCCGGCCAGCGCCTTGCCGACGATCTCCTCCGACTCGCCCTCGGAGTAGACGTCGGCGGTGTCGATGAAATTGATCCCGGCGTCGAGCGCGCCATGGATGATCCGGATCGAATCGTCGTGATCCTTGTTGCCCCAGTCGCCGAACATCATCGCGCCGAGGCACAACTTGCTGACCGAGACGCCGGTGCGTCCCAGCGGGCGCAGCTCCATGAGTTCTCCTTTTCAGCCGGTCTTGGCTTCGTCGCTGACGGCGCTGTCCACCTCGTCGCGGGTCGCGATCCAACTCGCCAGGATGTCGAGTGCGTCCTGAGATGCGGACCCGGGCTCCGCGGTGTAGGCGGTCATCGTCAGCCCGGCATCCGCCGGCAGCTCCATGGCCTCGTAGCTCAGGCTGAGGTCGCCGACGATCGGGTGGTGGAGCCGCTTCGTCCCGGTGCGGTGGAAGCGCACGTTGTGCGCCGCCCAGCGCGTCCGGAACTCGCCGCTGCGCGTGGACAGCTCCCCGACGAGATCGGACAGGCCGCGGTCGTGCGGGTGGCGGCCGGCTTCGGAGCGCAGATGCGCGACGAGCTCGCTCGCGACGCGCTCCCACTCCGGATAGAAGTCGATGGCGACGGGGTCGAGGAACGTGAAGCGCGCGCTGTTTGGCGGCTGCTCGCGGCTCTCGAACAGCGGCGCGTAGAGGGCGTGGCCGAGCCGGTTGGCGGCGAGATAGTCCACGCGCGCGTTGCGCACGAGAGCAGGCGTCCCCATGCTGTCGAGGATGCGCTGGACCTCCGGGCGGACGCGCTGCTGCACCGGACGCCGTCGCCTCGGGACCATCGGGTTCGCGGCCCGGGCGAGGTCGAACAGGTGGGAACGCTCGGCATCGTCGAGCTGGAGCGCCCGCGCGAGGGCCTCGAGCACGCTGTCGGAGACCCCATTCACGTTCCCGCGCTCGAGGCGCCTGTAGTAGTCGATGCTCACACCGGCAAGCGATGCGACCTCCTCGCGGCGCAGGCCGGGAACCCGCCTGTGACCGTACGTGGGTAGACCCGCCTGCTCTGGCGTGATCCTCGCGCGCCTCGACGCGAGGAACTCCGCGATGTCGTTCGTGGGGGCCACGCCGACAAGAGTACGTCCGCTGGCGCCGGCGAAAAGGGACCTGTCAGTCCCCCCTTCACTGGGCCCTTGTTGGCGCGCCGTTGGCTGCCAGAGTAGGGATCATGAACACCGACCAAAACACCGGTCGCTGCGCGGTCATCACCGGCGCGTCCTCCGGCATCGGCGAGGCCACCGCCCGCGCGCTGGCCGCCGACGGCCACCGCCTCGCGCTGCTGGCGCGCCGAGCGGACCGCATCGAGGCGGTTGCCTCGGAGCTCGCGGGCGCCGCCATCGCCATCGAAGCCGACGTGACCGACCGCGACTCGATCGTCAGGGCGGCCGAGCGCGTGCAGGACGAGCTCGGCGGCGCCGACATCCTCATCAACAACGCAGGCCTGATGCTGCTCGCGCCCTTCACCTCCGACCAGCGCAGCGAGCACCGGCAGATGGTCGAGACCAACCTGCTGGGCGCCATGACCACCACCGAGGTCTTCCTCGACCAGCTTCGTGACGGCGGCGGCGACCTCGTCAACATCTCCTCCGTGGCCGGGCGCACCGCGCGACCGGGCAACGCCGCCTACGCCGCCACGAAGTGGGGCATCAACGGCTGGTCCGAGTCCCTCCGCCAGGAGCTCCAGCCCGATATTCGCGTGACGGTGATCGAGCCCGGCGCGGTGGCGACGGAGCTGACGGACCACATCACCGACGCCGAAACCAAGCGCGCGACCGAGGACTTCGTCAAGGACCTCGCCATCAGGCCTGAGGACATCGCCGAGGTCATCGCCTTCGCGGTCTCGCGACCGCGGCGTATGACGCTCAACGAGATCCTCGTCCGCCCCACCGCCCAGATGGGCTGAGCACCCGAGCCAAGAACCGCTCCGCATCGGGCGCCCACGAGGCGTCTACCTCGATCCCGCCCAGCGCCGCCACCACGTCCCAGTA
>JBKPDA010000225.1:0-9347 GCA_046727635.1 Actinomycetota bacterium
ACGATCGTCCGCACCACGCCGCCGAACTGGTTGCGGATCCAGCGCCAGGCCATCGTGGTGCCCTGCCGGCCCTCGTCGATCGTGCCGTGCGTGGAGCGCATCAGCTCGAGATCGCCGCCCGCGGAGAAGCCCGGGTCCTCTCCGGTGAGCACGATCGAACGCAGCTCCGGGTCGCTCACCAGGCCGGCGAGCGCGTCCTGCAGCTGCAGCGTGAGCGGGGCGCTCAGCGCGTTGAGGTTCGTGGGGTCCGTCATGCGGACGATCGCGCGATCGCCCAGGTGCTCCACCGTGACGAGCTCGCGCTCGTCAGCGCGCACGGTCTCCAACATCTGCTCGTAGTCGCTCATCTGCGTCCTCCGGTTCGAAGTGCGTTCCATGCGGCCTCGGCCAGCACGGGGGCCGCCTCCTCGAGCGGCTCCTTCACGAGGCCGTCGAGCCACTGCCGCGCCAACTCCTGGCTCGGGCCGATCACGAGCGGGAAGTAGAGGTTGCGCCGCACCTCCCTGATCCGGCGCGCTTCGCCCTGCTCGGCGAGCCAGCCGAAGACCTCGTTGAAGAAGGTGCGGTTCATCGCGCGCAGCTCCTTCCGCGACGCCAGGAGCACCTCGGCCGGCCGCATGCCGAACAGGAAGCGGGCCTCGTCCGTGTGGGCGGCGATCCAGGCCAGGTGGTGGCGCACGATGCCCTCCACCCCCCGGCGCGCGCTCGGGCCCTCCCTGATCAGGTCGAGCACGCCCTGCTGGTAGTCGCGCAGCGTTTCGATGAACAGCGCGGCGGCCACGCCGGCCTTGTCGCCGAAGTGGTGGTAGATGCTGCCGACGCTGGCGCCGGAGGCCTGGCGCAGATCGTCGATGCTGGTGGCGGCGTAGCCCTTGTGCGTGAACAGGCGCAGCGCGGCCGAGAGGATCGCGTCCCGCCGAGCAATCGTCGCCTGCGCACGTGCAGCCATTAGAAAGAAATACTAGAATAAAATTCTATCCCCAGACCCGAGACCCGAGACCCGAGACCCGAGACCCGAGACCCGAGACCCGAGACCCGAACATGCGCCAGCTCACACTGACTGAGGACAAGAAGCTCGAGTGGTGGGACGTGGAGGAGCCGCGGCTCCAGGACGACCGCGACGCGATCGTTCGCCCGCTGGCCGTGTCCGCCTGTGATCTGGACACGCCGATGGCGCGCGGACTCGCGCCGCTGCCCGGACCGATAGCGCTCGGCCACGAGTTCGTGGCAGAGGTGGTGGACGGAGTGCGTGCAGGTGAGCGCGTGTCGGTGCCGTTCCAGATCTCCTGCGGCGAGTGCGCCCGCTGCCGCGCCGGGCTGACGTCCGACTGCGAGAGCGTGCCCGGCACCGCGATGTTCGGCTTCGGCCCGCTCGGCGGCGACTGGGGCGGCGCGCTCAGCGACCTGGTGCGCGTGCCGTACGCGGACCACATGCTGGTGCCGCTTCCCGACGGGATCGACCCGACGGTGGCCGCCAGCGCCAGCGACAACCTGGTGGACGCCTGGCGCACCGTCGGTCCACTGCTGGAGGGACGCGAGGCCGCCGAGGTGCTGGTGGTGGCCGGCGGCGCGCCGAGCATCGCGCTTTACGCCGTGGCGTTCGCCAACACGCTCGGCGCGGGGCGCATCACCTACATCGACGAGGACGAGCAGCGGCTGGCGCTCGCCGCCGAGCTGGGCGCCGAGACGCGCGAGGGCCCTCCGCCGGGCCGCGCCGGCGACTACGACGTGACGGTCGATGCGTCCGCCGACCCCGCCGGGCTGGCCTGCGCGTTGCGCTCGGTGAAGCCGGGCGGCACCTGCACGAGCGTCGGCATCTACTGGCAGCCGGAGACGCCCGTGCCGCTGTTCGAGATGTTCATACGCGGCGTCACGTTCATCACCGGCCGGCCGTCCGCGCGGGTGGTCATGCCCAAGGTGCTGGAGATGGTCGCGTCGGGCGTGATCAAGCCTGAGCTGGTCACGAGCCGCGTGGCCACGTTCGACGAGGCGCCGGAGGCGCTGCTCGAGTCGAACACGAAGCTGGTCATGGTCCCGGCCTGAGCGATTCATAGACTGTGCCGCCCCGATGGCAGCACCCGGACGCACAGCAGCCGAGCTCAGCGAGCAACTGCTCGCCGGTGACAAGCGCGCCCTGGCGCGCGGCATCTCGCTGGTGGAGAACGACGACCCGGAGGGCTGGGCGCTCGTCCGCGAGGTCTATCCGAAGACGGGCAATGCGGCGGTGGTGGGCTTCACGGGGCCGCCCGGTGTGGGCAAGTCGACGCTGATCGGCGCGCTCGTGAAGAACGCGCGCGAGCACGACCGCGAGGTGGCGGTGCTCTCGATCGACCCGTCCTCGCCGTTCACCCAGGGCGCCCTGCTGGGCGATCGCATCCGGCTGTCGGACCACTTCCTGGACCCGGGCGTGTTCATCCGCTCGATGGCCAGCCGCGGCTCGCTCGGCGGGCTGTCGGAGGCCACGCTGCAGGCGGCGCTGCTGATGGACGCGGCGGGCAAGGACGACGTGTTTCTCGAGACCGTCGGCGTGGGCCAGGCCGAGGTGGACATCATCGACCACGCGGACACCGTGGTGCTCGTGCTGATGCCCGGGTCGGGCGACTCGATCCAGGCGCTCAAGGCCGGCGTGATGGAGATCCCGGACATCATCGTGGTGAACAAGGCCGACCACCCGCTCACCGACACGATGGTGCGCGAGATCCGCGGCGTGCTGTCGCTCGGCCCGAAGCTGGACTGGCGCGTGCCGATCCTCCAGACGGAGGCCGCCCGTGGAGACGGCGTGCCCGAGGTGGCCGAGCGGATCGCCGAGCACCGAGAGCACATTCGCCAGCAGGGGACGCTCGAGGAGCGCCGCAGGCGCAACCTCATGAACGAGGTGATGGCGCTGGCCACCATCCGTCTGCGCCGACGCCTCGAGGAGTCCGTGCGCGAGGACGACTCGGTGCAGGCGCTGCTCGACGAGGTGGCCTCGCGCCGGCTCGATCCGGCCAGCGCCGCGGCGAAGCTGCTCGAGCGCGAGCTGTAGGGCGGCCTACAGCGCCCCCAGCACCTCGCCCGCCGCCCGCTCGCCCGAGCGCACCGCGCCGTCCATGTAGCCGTTCCACCAGGTGGAGGTCTCGGTGCCCGCCCAGTGGATGCGGTCCACGTTCGGCCTCAGGTGCCAGCCGTAGGACGTGTACACGCCGGGTCCCGGCACGGCGACAGGGCAGCCGCGGTTCCATGGCTCGTTCGACCAGTTCATCTCGAAGTAGTCGAGCGGGTTGAGAGCCTCGTCGCCGAAGTAGGTGGCGAAGCTCTTCAGGATCGCCTTCCGGCGGGCGTCGTCCGTCTGGCGCGACCAGGCGCGCAGGTTGTCGCCCCCGATGAATGAGAACAGCACGCCCGGGCTGCCGTCCGGAGGTGTGTTGTCGAACGTCAGGTACGCGGGGCCCTCGGTGCTCACGGTCGTGCCGGTGAGTCCCTGCTCGCGCCAGAACGGCTTCTCGTACACCGCCTCGGCCTTCATCAGCGTGCCCTGGGGCAAGCGCTGCGTCAGCTGATCGCGCTCCACCGGCAACACGGGGTCGTAGTGGATGCGCCCGGCCAGCGTGGGCGGGATCGCGACGATCACCCGCTTGGCCTGGACGGTGAGCTTGTCCGAGACCACGGTCACGCCGCTCGCCGACTGCGCGATCGAGCGCACCGGGCTGCCCATGATCACGTGGCTGAGCTGGTGCGCCACGCGCTGGGAGATCAGCTGCGACCCCCCGAGGAAGCGGTCCTGCTGCGCTCCGTTGCGCGTGTTGATGAGGCGCTCGAAGTTGCCGGGGTTCGACTCGTTCCCGGCGGCGGCGATGTAGTAGACGGTGAACAGCAGCGACACCTCGCGCGGCTCGGCGCCGAAGATCGACTGCATGGCGGCCGAGGCCAGCTGCTTGGTGTTGGGCGTGACGGAGTGCGTCTCGAACCATGTCCCGAGCGTCTGCTGGTCCCAGCTGCCCGCGTCGCTGGCGTTCCAGGGAGCGGTCACGTCGATCTCGCCCGCCATCAGGTCGAGCTCCTCCACCACGGCCACCACGTCGGCTGCAAGTGGGTCGGGAGGCGCGGTGCCGAGCGGGCCGGTATCGCTGTACGTGCGCCTGATGCCGTTGGCGTAGTAGACGTTGTCGCCGTCGTCGTAGGCCGGGAAGGTGCCTACCCCGACCTCCTTCGCGAGCGCGAGGATGTGGTCCTGCGTGGGCCCGACGTACTCGCCGCCCGCCTCGGCGATCTTGCCGTCGCCGATCGAGTGGTTGAGAGTGCGGCCGCCCACGCGGTCGCGCGCCTCCAGCACCACGACCTTGTGACCCGCCTGCTGGATGATCCGCGCGGCGCTGAGCCCCGCCAGCCCGGCGCCGACCACCACCACGTCGGCGGTATGCGTGCGCGCGCGCCGCGCCCGGCGCCGCTTGGTCCGGTGCTTCGCGTCCGCCGCCGGCACGTTCGCGAGGGCGCCTCCGAGCGCCCCGGCTGCAGCCCCGGCCACCAGCCTTCTACGAGTAACCCTGCCTTCTTCCACGTGCGCCTCCCCAGGTGAACGTTAGGAAGCGCGGCATTCTGTCAGCGCGTTTTCCCGCCCGCGCCGGGTCCGTCTAGCGTTTAACCGCAGCGGGATAGCGCAACGCGCCAACTTGCCGCCATTGGCGTGCCTGCCACCAGGCGAGCGCCAGCAGGAGCACCCCCGCCGCGATCGCCACGCCGTCCGGAAATGCCGACCCGTCGAAGCGCGGGAACACGTGCACGAGCGGGCCCCACGGGGCGTTCGGGCGACCCGCGGCGAGGCCCCAGTGGCCCAGGCGTACCGCAATGTAGAGCCAGACGGACCCCGCTACCGTCACGAAGGCCAGCACCGCTCCGACCCGTGGCGTATGTCGCAGGCCGAACGCCACCAGCGGGATAGCCAGCGGCAGCGCCGCCATCAGCTGCAGCCCCGGGAACCAGAAGCCGCTCATCGTGGGAGCGAAGAACGCGGCGACGATGTACTGGGCGCACAGCGCCGCAAGGCACAGGCCCGCCGTGGCCGCCATCGTGCGGTAGCCGGGCAGCGCCTGCGCCAGGCGCTCGCTGCGCCCGCGCCACAACAGCCACGCGCCGACCCCGACCAGCGCGAGCACCGGCGCCCAACGCAGCAGCCCGAAGTCGCGGTCGATCAGCAGGCCGACGAGCCGGTCGGCGCGGTCGAGATAACCGCCGAGCGTGCCCGTGCCGGTGGGCGTCGTGCCGGGCTGCTCCGCGGAATAGGGCGTCAGGCCGCCATAGAGCCCCTCGTTGAGCGCGATGTAGAGCGCCGCGCTGAAGCCCACGATCTCGCAGCCGAAGAGCGCCAGCAGCCCTCGCCGCTGACGTCGCAGGCGCGCGACCAGATAGACGCCGATCACCACGCCCACCGCCAGGAAGCGCGCGCCCAGCCAGGGCACGAGCGCGAGCAGCAGGAAGCAGCCGAGCACGCGCGGGCGCGTGGGCCGTTCCGCGCCGCTGAGTGCCAATAACGCCCCGCCCGCCAGCATCGCCGCGGCCGCCATGTCCGGGTAGACCGCCGTCCCGTAGGCGATCAGGGGAGGGGAGAGGCCTACGGCCAGCGTCGCTCCAAGGGCCCAGGGGTCGGGCACGACGCGCAGCGCCAGCAGATAGGCAAGCGCCACCGAAAGCGCAGCCAGGGCGGCCACGAAGATCTCCACGCCATGGGCGCCCGCGAGCCGGTAGGCGGGCGTGATCAAGAGCGGAAAGCCGGTGCCCACAGGGTCGTAGAGCGTCGAGCCCGTGTCGATGCTGCCGCGCGGCTGGAGTGTGTACGGATAGAAGCCGCGGTAGGCCTTTTGCCGGTACTCGTCGAATACGTTGAAGCCGCCTCCATGGCCCAGGGAGCGTGCGGTGAGGAGATAGCGCGGCTCGTCGCCGGCATACTGGGACCGGCCGAAGGCACGGAGCCCCAAAGTGCCTGCATAAGCGGCAAAAAGGAGCAGCCAGACAAGTGCCGCGCGGTGCTTCACGCGCAGCATCCGTTGCAGGGCACCATAAGCACGCAGCCTAAGAGGAAGGGCGGCGACGGGCGAGAAGGCGGGGCTGAAGCCATCAAGGGAGGCCTTCTTTGAAGCCCCATCGTCTTCTCATCGCCTCGCTCGTCGGAGCGCTCGCCGTGTGCGCCCCCGCGAGTGCCGGAATTACCCACGTCGTTCAGCCGGGCGAGACGCTCTGGTCGATAGCCGCCCAAAACAACTTCACAACCCGCTCCCTCGCGGCCGCCAACGGGATGTCAGAGGACGCTCATGTCGTGCTCGGGTCGAGGATCATCATCCCGACCGAGAGCGAGGCAGCGGCGGCTCTGCAGAGTGGCGTGTCGAGCGCCGGCGCGCAGGGGGCGCCGGTGGCGCTTGGCTCCTATGTGGTCCGGCCGGGCGACACGCTCACCGGAATCGCGGCCCGCAGCGGTGTGACCCTCGATGCCGTGGCCTTCATGAACGGGCTCGACCCGAAGGAGCCGCTGCTCACCGGCACGGTCCTGAAGCTGCCGACAGGCGCGAGCATCTCGTCATCCAGCCCGGAGCCGACCCAGCGCGAGGTCCCGAACGCGCCGCCGTACCCCACGCCCGAGCGGGTGAGCGCCTGGCAGATCGGGCAGATCGCCGCCTCGAACGGGGTGTCGGCATCGCTTGCGAAGGCCATCGGCTGGCAGGAAAGCGGCTTCAACAACTCGCTGGTGTCGAGCGCCAACGCCCGCGGCGTGATGCAGATCCTGCCCGGCACCTGGTCCTGGATCAACAGCAACCTGGCGCTGACACCGCTGAACACGCGGTCCGCACAGGACAACGTGCACGCCGGCGTGCTCTACCTCGGCCAGCTGCTCCACGACACGAACGGGGACATGCGCGAGGCAGTGGCGGCGTACTACCAGGGCCTCGAGTCGGTACGCCAGCGAGGCATGCTGCCCGACACCCAAAAGTACGTGGACGACGTGATGGCGCTGCGAGCCCGGTTCCTGGCGGCGGCGGGCTGACACCGGACGGGTGTTGTCGCTTGCGATTTGGGGCTTTTGAGCGTAGCCTGAGCGCCAGCTGAGACTCAAGAACGGTGCACGCAACGACCTCAGGGGTTGATCGGGACGATGCACCGGGCAAGGAGCGATTATGGGCGGCGCCCAATGGGACGACGCCGAAAGCGTTCGGGAGACGCGTAAGGGGCGGCCGGCAGGGTCGGGCCGCTTCGAGAGACCACACGCGGATCCCGTCGTAAGCGCGTTGTTCTTAGCCGAGGCCGAATCGGCGCCCCGCGCGCGCAGGGCGCTTGAGCGCCTCGAGCCACTCATGTCATGGCCCACGTTTGCCGACCTCAGGCTGCTCGTAAGCGAGCTCGTGGCCAACAGCGTGGAGCACTCGGGGGCGAGCCCCGACGGGCTCATCGGGCTGGACGTACACGTGCGCGACGAGCGGCTGCTCGTGGAGGTGAGCGATCCCGGCCCGGGCTTCGATCTGCCATGCAGGCCCACGGAGCAGCCGTGGGAGGCCGAGTACGGCCGCGGTCTCCTGATCGTGGACTCCTTGGCCCAGTCGTGGGGCATCGCCCAGGGTGAGCGCTCCACGGTTTGGTTCGAGCTCGCCGTGCCGGGCCTGATGCGGGTCTAGCGACGGTCTATCGCTAGCGCGGGACCCTGCCGATAACTGAAGGGAGCTTCGGCCCCGAACCCCTTTCCAGTTTGCTGGCAATTGCATCGCTCTGGCTCCTGACGCCGTTCGTGAGCGGCGCGCTGCTCGGATCCTCTGCGCGAGCACGCCGCCTGGCCGGGCGGCATTACCTGCCACTCGTGAGCGCAGGCTGGATCGGCGTTGCACTCGTTCTGCTCGGGGCCTTCGTGCTGCCGCGACCCGAGTCGCTGATGGCGATCGGCCTGGGCGGTCCGCTGTCGGGGCTCAGCTTCTGGTCGCGCCGCGAGGGTGGCGACGACGGCGGCGGCGGAGAGGATGACGACGACGATCCCGAGCCACCCCCGCCGGGTGGCGACTGGGAGCGCATCGTCCGCGACCTCGAGCGCCAGCTCGACCGCCACGACGGCCCTTCTCGCCCGGTCCCCGCGCCCGGCCGCAGCCGGCGTGAGCGCACCCCGTCCCCGAGCCCCTCGCGCGCGTGATGGAGGAGATGTTCGATCCGCGCGAGACGTTCCGGGACGGCGTCGCGATCCTCGACAGGGCGATGCGCCCGGCCGGGTTCCGCTTCGAGTCGGTGCGCGCCGGTCAGTACCCGTGCGGGCGCTACTGGCGCCGCGAGCGGGTGCTCGAGTTCCACGTGTCGAGCTCGCTGGGGCTGGTGAGCCAGCAGATGGAAGGCCTGGCCGTGATGCACGACGACTGGATGCGCGCCCTCCTCGGCCCGGACGGCGGCGCCTACCCGCTCCACTCGGACGATCCGCTCGACTGCTTCTACGCCCTCCACAAGGACCTGGCCCGCCACTGCGACGACTTCCTGCGCGGCAGGGGCGCGCGCTGGCGCACGGTGGCGGAGCGCGCGCTTCAGGACCCGCGCAAGTTCACGATGACGCTCGAGTTCCTGCAGCTCGAGGACACCCGCCGCGAGGCGCGTCGCGCGTTCGCTGATCGCCAGTTCGCCAAGGTCGTGTCGCTCTACACGCCGATCGAGTCGCTGCTGATGCCGGCGGAGCGCCGCCGGCTCGGCATCGCCCGCACACGCGTGCACACCGGCACTATCGACGGCTGGTAGTCAGCTCCAGGATCGCCGGCACTACGTCGTCCCACACGCGCCGGGGCAGCTCGTGTCCGGTGTGCACCAGCGTGAGCAGGCGCGCTCCCGGAATCTCCCGGGCCAGGGCTACCCCGTGCTCGTGTGGAAACAGCGGATCCTCGGTGCCGTGGATCACGAGAGTGGGAACCTCAAGCCGGCGCAACTGTCTCGGCCCACTCTCGCTGTCGAGCAACGCATGGTTCTTCACGGTCGACTCAATGCTCACCGTGCGGTCGAGCACGCGCTCCCAAAGTGCGCGCTCGTCGTCCTCGTCGAAGGACGCCGAGCAGCTCACGTGCGCTCGCGAGAAAGCCGTCAGGTAATCGAGCACGGCGGCGCGGTCGGACCAGTCGGGCTCGACGGCCTGCTCGTATGCCGCGCGCAGCTCCGCTGTCATCGGCGGAAGGTCGGCATCGCCCTCGCCGACCGAGGTCGTGGAGATCAGGGTGAGCGAGGAGACGTGACCGGGATGGTCGAGTGCGACGAGCTGCGCGAGCGCGCCGCCCATCGACATCCCCACGATGTGCGCCGCCGGCACGTCGAGCGCATCGAGCACTCCCACCGCATCCTCCACGAGATCGGAGCCGCTGTACGTGGGA
>JBKPDA010000226.1:0-28171 GCA_046727635.1 Actinomycetota bacterium
CCCCTACGTCGAGGAACCAGCCCCGACTCCGAGCACCGAGCTCCGAGCTCCGAGCACCGGGACGACGCACGAGCTCTCACTCATGCGCAAGCAGATCGGCGAACACATGCTCCGCTCCCTCCACACCGCCGCGCACTGCACGACGATTGTGGAAGCGGACATGAGCGCTATCGAGGCGGCGCGGGGACGGCTGTCGTACCTGCCGTTCGTGGCGCGGGCGACCATCGCCGCGCTGCGCGAGTACCCGATGCTGAACGCCACGCTCGAGGGCGACCAGCTCACCGTGCACGAGGAGGTGCATCTTGGCATCGCGGTGTCGCTCGGCGAGAACGGGCTGATCGTGCCCGTGGTGCGCAACGCGCACGAGCTCTCGCACGAGGGCCTGGCCGCGCGGATCAAGGACCTCGCGGAGCGGGCGCGCTCGAAGAAGCTCACCCCGGACGAGGTGTCGGGCGGCACGTTCACGATCACGAACCCGGGCGCGTTCGGCGCGCTGCTGGCCACGCCGATCATCAACCAGCCACAGGTGGCGATCCTCGACCTCGAGGCGGTCACGAAGCGGCCGGTGGTGGTGAACGGGGATAGCATCGCCATCAGGGCGATGACCTACCTCTGCATGTCCTGGGACCACCGCGCGCTCGACGGCGCGCTGGCGGCGCAGTTCCTCTCGAGCGTGCGGAGGCACCTCGAGGGCTGGGATGGCTAGCGGCCTGACCGTCACGACCTTCGCCGAGCCGGTGCCCTACCGGCTCGGCCTCGACATCCAGCGGGCCACGGAGCCCGACACCCTGCTGCTCCTGGAGCACGAGCCGGTCTACACGCGCGGGCGCCGCACAGGACAAGGTGAGCTGCCGATGGGCGAGGACTGGTACCGCGCACAGGGCATCGAGATCTGCGACGCCGATCGGGGCGGCGCGGTGACCTACCACGGTCCCGGCCAGCTCGTGGGCTATCCGATCATGCGGATCGGGCACGTGCGCGAGTACGTGGCAGGGCTCGAGCGCGTGATCATCGCCGCGCTCGCCGACGAGGGCGTGGAAGCCGAGGTCCGCGACGGCCTGACCGGCGTGTGGAGCACGCAGGGCAAGATCGGCTCGATCGGCGTCCACGTTTCGCGCGGCGTGTCCACGCACGGCTTCGCGGTGAACGTAGACAACGACCTGCAGCCGTTCGAGTGGATCGTCCCGTGTGGCATGGAGGGCGCCCAGATGAGCTCCATCTGCCGCGAGCTCGGCGAGGCCGGCCACATGGACGGCTTCCGCCAGGCGGTGATCGAGCGCTTCTGCGAGGTGTTCGACCGCGAGCCCTTGGTTGTAGTCTCGACCACCTGATGGCCACTCGATCGAGAGCCAACCCGGGCGGCGCTCGCGTGCTCGAGATGGGCGACGTGCTGCCCTTCCGCGAGCGCAAGCCGGCGTGGTTCAAGGTGCCGGCGCCGGGCGGCGCGCGCTACCGCGAGCTGAACAACCTGATCGAAGACCAGGGGCTCCACACGGTTTGCCGCGAGGCGGCCTGCCCGAACATCGGCGAGTGCTGGCAGCGCGGCACCGCCACGTTCATGATCCTCGGCGACACCTGCACGCGCCGCTGCGGCTTCTGCAACGTGAAGACGGGCAAGCCGACCTTCCACGATCCGCTCGAGCCGTTGCGAGTGGCGCAGTCGGTGAAGAAGATGGGGCTGCGCCACGCGGTGATCACGAGCGTGGACCGTGACGACCTGCCCGACTACGGCGCCGGCGCGTTCGTGGGCGTTATCCGCTCGATCCGCCGGCTCGCGCCCGGGTGCAAGGTCGAGGTGCTGACGCCCGACTTCCGCGGCGAGGAGATGCCGCTGGCGCGCGTGATCGCCGAGCGCCCGGACGTGTTCAACCACAACGTGGAGACCGTGCCGCGCCTGTACCCGCTGGCGCGCCGCGGCTCGAGGTTCCTGCGCTCCGCGCGCGTTCTTCGCAACGCCAAGGAGATGGGCGGCGACGAGGTGGTGACGAAGTCGGGCCTGATGACCGGTCTCGGCGAGTCGAAGGAAGAGCTGCTCGAGGCGTTCGGGATCCTGCGCGAGCACCACGTGCAGGTGCTCACGGTGGGCCAGTACCTGCGCCCCACCCGCGACCACCTGCCGGTGGTGCGTTACTGGCACCCGGACGAGTTCGCCGAGCTTGAGCGCGAGGCGTACGCGATGGGCTTCGACTCGGTGGCCGCGGGACCGCTGGTTCGCTCGAGCTACCACGCCGATCAGACGCTCGAGCAGGCGGCAGCGGCGCGTTAGACCAGCTCGGCCGCGGCCGCGCGAGCTTCGTCCAGGTCGAGGAAGTTCACGACCGACTTGAGCCGGCCGCCCTCCCACACGCCGACCTGAGCGAGCCGGAACTCCAGCGACTGCTCGCTGCCGCGCATCCTGCCGCCCTGCCGCGCATCGAGCACTATCACGCTGTCGCTCAGCTCTTCCGCGTCCAGCAGCTCCATGTACCAATCGTCGTAGGAGCTGGTCCAGTCCAGGAAGAACTCGCGGAATGCGGGCAGCCCGTCGTAGCGGCCGAGCCCGATCGGGGTCATGTCCCAGACGAAGTCCGGCGTCGGATCCGTCCAGGCGTCGACGCCTTCGTGTGTCAGCGTCGCGTAGGCGCGCCGGGCCCGCTCGGTGAGGCGGCCCTCAGCCGGCATCGGGCGATCATATGGGCGTCGCTAGGCGGCGAGCTGCTCGATCCGCTCGAGCTGCGCCGGCTCGGGATCGCCGGTGAAGGAGTCCACCACCGTGCCGTCCGCCAGGCTCACCGCGAGGATCAGCGGCGTGGACTTCACGTCGTACCGGCGGGCCAGCTCAGGCCGCTCCGCCAGGTCCACCTTCATGAAGGGAACCGGGGAGCGCACCAGCGCCGCCTCCCAGTGCTGGCATGGCAGGCAGTAAGAGGTGGAGAAGCCAACCACGCCCACGCCCATGCTGTGGGCCAGGCCGAGGTCGCCCAGGTCGATGCGCGAAGGGGCGGCCGGCAGCTCGCGGCGGCGCACCAGGATCGACGCCACCGAGATAGCGGCGAGCAACAACGCGGCTATCAGCAGCCTGTCCATCGTCAGGCCGGGTAGCGGTCGAGTTGCATCCCGCGCGCGCGGGCGATGAGCACATACATCTCGCAGCCGACGCACACGCCGCTCATCGCCGAGAACAGCGCGAGGGTGGACACGATCAGGGCGAGCACCCAGCCGAACGTCGCGGCGCCGGCCAGGAACGAGATCGTGGCCGCGCTGAGGAACACGGCGCCTACCTGGTTGGCGAAGCGCGGCGGCCGCGAGTCCTCGAGGCGTCCCTCACCGATGCGGGGCTGGATCACCTCGAAGTAGAGGAGGCAGGGCAGGCACCAGCGGCGGCCCAGTGTCAGGCCCACGATGAACTGCAGCGCAAGCAGGGCAATCAGCCACTGCGCGTCCAGCACGAACGCGAGCAGGGCGAGCGAGCCGATCACCGCTTGGTTCGTGCGCGGCGCGCGCGAATCGATGACGGCCGTGTCGTCGTACGGGTGCACCGACCTGCCCATCGGTCTTCCGAGTATGACAGCCTAACCGCCCCTTGATACCCCTCAAGGACAACATCCCGACGCGTGCGACGCCCTACGTGACGATCGCGCTGATCGCCATAAACGTGCTCGTCTACCTGTTCGTCCAGCACGGGTTCATCAATAGCCCGAGCGATAGCAGCGTCGTGAAGTACGGCCTGATCCCCTACGAGCTCACCCACCCGGGCAAGCAATGCGTGCCGAGCAGTTCAGGCGACATCGTCTGTGGTCCGAGCGCTGAGATTGATCGGGCGGTCGGCGAGAAGCTGCCGAACACCTACCTCACGCTCTTGACCTCGATGTTCATGCACGGCGGCTTCCTGCACATCGCCGGCAACATGCTGTTTCTCTGGGTCTTCGGGAACAACATCGAGGACTCGATGCGGAAGTGGAAGTTCCTGATCTTCTACCTGCTCGGCGGCCTCGCAGCCAGCCTCGCCCAGGTGGCGGTGCACCCAGACGCGACCGCCCCAGGCATCGGCGCCAGTGGCGCGATCGCGGCAGTCTTGGGCGGCTACGCGATCTTATATCCGCGCGCGCGGGTGATCACCGCGGTGATCCTGATCTTCTTCATCACCCTGCTCGAGCTGCCGGCCCTGCTCGTGCTGGGGGCCTGGTTCTTCCTCCAGCTGCTCGACGCCGCCCTCAACTCGCCGCTAAATGGGGGCGGCGTGGCCTACTTCGCCCATATCGGCGGGTTCTTATTCGGGTTACTGTTGATCAAGCTGTTCGCCGATCGGCCACACAGGGACTATTTCCAGCCGCGCTTGCCCGTTTACTGATGCAACGCATCTTGGCCCTGGGGGCCGCCATGGCGATGATCCTGGTCTTGTTGTTCCTGACTTTGAGTGTCGCGTTCCAGCACGGGGTGGACGTGCTCGTGGTGGTGTCGTTCGTCGTGCTGGCCATCCTCGGCTTCGGTGTTCTCGGCGCCATCTGGTCAGCGAATGATTAGCCCGCTCGAGGGCGGCTCGCGACGTCGGGACCGGCGCCGGAGCAAGCTCCGCCGCCGGCTCGCCACCGTGCTGGCCGTGCTGTTGCCGGTGGGCGGCGTGGCGGCCGCCTGGTTCCTCCTGTCGGACAACGGAGGCACGATCGCCGGGGGATCGGCCGCAACCGCCGGTTCGCCACCTCCGGCGAAGAAGTCTTCGGCGCAGGCTCCAGTCTCAGCAGAGGCGGCCGCGCTCGAGGCGCCCGACGCCTTCCAGCTCCACTTCAAGCAGCCCCCGGGCGCGGGGCTCGTCTTCGACGTGAAGACCGGCCGGGTGCTGTGGCGCCTGAACCCGCTCAAGCCGCTGCCGATGGCGAGCATCACCAAGCTGATGACCGCGCTGCTCGTGGCAGAGAAGACCGCGAACAGCGATCGCGTGCTGATCACGCCGGACGCTCTTCACTACTCGGGATCCGGAGTGGGGCTCCTGCCCAAGGGCAGGCACGTGACCGTAAAGGCCCTGCTCTACGGCCTGCTCTTGCCCTCCGGCAACGACGCCGCGATCGCGCTGGCCGACCACGTGGCGCACACGCAGAAGCGCTTCGTGCGGATGATGAACGCGAAGGCGCGCGCGCTGGGTCTGCGCTGCACGCACTACGTGTCGCCACACGGGCTCGAGCCGGGCAACCGCTCGTGTGCCGCGGACCTGGCCGCCCTCTCGCGCGCCGTCCTGCACCACAAGCGGCTGGCCGCGATCGTGCGCTCGGCGCATGCCGTCGTGCCCTTCCCGATCAAGGGCGGCAAGCTCTGGTTGAACAACACGAACCCGCTACTGCGGATGGGCTACCCCGGCACGATCGGCCTGAAGACGGGCGACACCGACGAGGCGGGGCACTGCCTGATCGCGATCGTGCGTCACGGGCCGCTGACGGTCGGGGTGGTGCTGCTGCACTCGCCAAACCCGCAGAAGCAGGCGCGCGAGCTGCTGAACAAGGGCTTTAGGGCGGACCGCTCCTAGTGTCCTGAGTCGGTACCAGCTAAGCGTCGGTCGCTTCGTAAGCCTGCGCGGCAATCAGCTCGTGGATCTCGTGGTCGTCGAGGTCCATCTCCGGGTGATCCTCGTCGAGATGCCCCCGCACGGCGTCGAACAGCTCGTCGTCGTTCACGGCGGAAATGGTGGCGCCGCAGTCGCAGTCGATAACAAGCACCTTGCCTCCTCCGAGTCGCCTGCCCCGAAGGATGGCACTCCCGATCAACCGATGGCGAGCAGCTCGCGGGCCCGCTGGGAGAGCTGCGGCAGGCCGAGACGATCGAACTCCTCGGCCGCCTCCTCGAGCGCCGCGGCGGCGGCCGCGGGATCGCTCTCGAGCTGCACCCGCCCTGCCAGCAGGCGGCAGCGGGCCGCGTCGAGCGGGCGGCCGATCTCGAGCCACGCGTCGCGCGCGGCCGCGAGCTTGTCCGGCTCGTGGTCGGCGAAGCCGGCAGCCTGCAGCGCAGCGGCGTGGCCGACCGGGTAGTGGAGGCGGTCGGCCAGCTCGCTCGCCTCCTTCGCGGCCTCGGTGGCCTGGTCTTCCTTGTCGCCCAGCGCGAACACCTCGGCGCGCGCGGCGATCGCCTGGATCGACTGCGCGATGAGGCCGGCCCGCTCGCAGATGTCGAGCGCTTGACCGAGGGCCGTGCCGGCGGCGGCGAAGTCGCCGCGGTCGGCCAGCACGATGGCAAGACCGAACAGCGCCGAGAAGGCCGCCTCCGACCAGCCCACTTGCTCGGCCAGCTCGTGCGCACGCCGGTAGAGGCTCTCCGCCTCGTCCCACTCGCCGTCGCGCCAGTGGAGCAGGCCCCGCAGCACCTGCGCGAGGCAGAGCTTGCTCGCCAGTCCCTGCTGCTCGCTGAGGCGCGCGCTGGCCTGGCTCGAGCTGCGCACCGCCTGCCAGTCGCAGCGATACACGGCCAGCCAGCCGAGCGCGGCATGCAGCTCCACCTGAGCCGGCACGTCGCCGATTTGCTCGGCCTGCGCGAGCGCCTCGGCGTACGCGTGCTCGGCCTGCTCGTAGTCCGCCTCGGACACCTCGAGGTGCTGGCCGAGCGCCAGCAGCGCGAGGATGGTCTCGCTCTCGTCGGAGCCGCGCGCGAGCTCCACGGCCTTCTCGAGGTTCTCGCGCGCCTTCACGGTGTCGCCTATGCGCCCGAACACGCGGCCGAAGATGCCGTGCGCCCGGCTGGCCGCGCGCGTCTCCCCAAGCCGCTCGGCCAGCCGCAGCGCCTTCTCGGAGGCGTAGATCGCGAGCATGTTGTCGCCCGTCTGCATGTAGAGCCAGGCGGCCTCCTCGTAGAGGCGCACGAGCTCGATGCATGGCGGGCCGTCCTTCAGCAGGTTGATGCCCTTTTGGTGGTGCTCGATCGCCGCTCGCCGGTCGCCCTTGAGCCAGTAGCCGGAGCCGATCTTGCGGTGAAGGTCGGCCAGCCGAATGAGGTTCTCGTTGCGGCGGTGGTACTCGAAGCACTCCTGCCAGACCTCGATGCCGGCGTCCACACGGCCTAGGCGCAGCGCGGCGTCGCCCTGCTTCTCGCCGATACGAGCGAGCGCCTCCGGGTCGTGGCGCTGCCCGAGGTCGCGCGCGGCCTGGTAGTGGGAGAACGCCTCGCTGTTCGAGTAGAAGGACATGGCCGCGTCACCGGCGGTCTCGAGGAAGTGGAGCGCCTTCAGCTCCGAGCGCTCGAGCTCCCCGGCCTCCACGCGCGCCTCGCGGCCGAGCAGGGCGGAGCGCCCGTAGTGCTCGGCGAGCAGGGCGACCACCTCGTGGCCGCGATCGCCGGCGCGGTCCTCCACGAAGCTGCCCACCTGGAAGTGCTTCCGCGCCCGGACCGCCTTAGGCAGCATCCCGTAGGCCACGTCGCGGATGAGCACGTGCTTGAACGCGAGCTCCGGCTCGCCGCTCAGCGCGCTGCCTTCCCCCGGCACGAAGATGTCCTTCTCGTGGAGCGAGCTGAGCGCCTGGCCGAGGTCGCGCCCGTCCTCCTCCGCAACGGTCGCCAGCGACTCGGGCCAGAAGGTGCGGCCCACCACCGCCGCGTGCTGCACGAGGCGGCGCTCGAAGGGCTCGAGCGAGTCGAGCCGCGCGGCCAGCAGGCCCTGCACGGTGTCCGGCAGCTCGCTGCCGCCGTTGCCCTCCTCGCTGAGCAGGCGCACCATCTCCTCCACGAAGAAGGGGTTGCCCCCCGCGCGCTCGGCCACGACCGGCACCAGCGCGTGGTCGGCCTCCTCGGCGGGCATGAGCGAGGCGATCAGCTCGCGCGTCTCCTGCTCGTTCAGGGGCTCGAGGAAGATCGACGTGGCGCCGCGGCGGCCACCGCCCCAGCCCGGCCGGCGCTCGAGCAGCTCGTCGCGCGCGAGGCAGAGGATCATCAGCGGGCCGCGCACCCACTGGCCCAGGTGCTCCACGAGGTCGAGCATGCCCTGGTCGGCCCAATGGATGTCCTCGAACACGAGCACCAGCGGGTTGCGCCTGGCCATCGCCTCGATCGCGGTGCGCACCGCGGCGAAGAAGGCCTCGCGCATACGCTGCGGATCCTGCGTGTCGGGCGGCGGCGGCTCCCCCGGGGGCTCGATGCCAAGCAGGCGGCCCATCAGCAGCGCGGTGCGGCGGCTGTCGGCGTTGCACGACAGCATCTCCACGCTGCGCAGCAGCTTCTCCCAGGCCACGTCCGCCGGATCCGTGTCGACGATCCCGCATTCGGTGCGCAGTACCTCGCCAAGCGCCCAGAAGACGATGCTCGAGCCGTATGGCAGGCAGCGTCCCTGGCGCACAGTCGGCGGGTCGGGCCGGCCGGCCAGTGCGCGCTCCAGCTCACGCTGCACGCGCGTTTTGCCCACGCCCGCCTGACCCACCACCGTGACGAGGTGCGGACGCCCCTCGGACACCACACGCCCGTACAGCGACTCGAGCAGGCGCAGCTCCCCGTCGCGACCCACGAGCGGCGCCTCGCTGCGCGCGAGCATTCGCCCAGCGGGCTGGGCCGCGAGCACGCCGACGGCCTCCCAGGCGCGCACGGGGTCGGCCTTGCCCTTCAGCTCGAGCGGCTCGAGCGGCCGGTACTCCACCACGTGGCGCGTGGCGCGGTACGTGCGCTCGCCTACTGTCACGCTGCCGGGGCGGCTGGCGGTCTCGAGGCGCGATGCCACGTTCACCGTGTCGCCGATCACCGTGTACTCGCGGCCCACCGCGCCGGCGAGCACCTCGCCGGTGTTCACGCCCACGCGCAGGGCAAACGACACGCCGTGCGTATCGCCAAGGCCCTCGTTGATCCCGGCCATCGCATCCTGCATTCCCAGCGCCGCGCGCACGGCGCGCTCGGCGTCGTCCTCATGCGCCACGGGCGCGCCGAAGATCGACATCACGTTGTCGCCGATGTACTTGTCCACGCGGCCGCCGTAGCGCTCCACCTCCTCGCCGAGGCGCCGCAGGCAACTCTCCACCAGGCTCTTCACGGCCTCCGGGTCCATGCTCTCGGCCACCGCTGTGTAGCCGGACAGGTCCGCGAACACCACGGTCACCTGGCGGCGCTCCTCGGGCAGCGCGAGCGCCGCCTGCTCGACCGTCGCGGGCCGTGCAGGAGGACCGTCGTCGACTGGCGTCCCACACGACATGCAGAAGCGCGCCTGTGGCGGGAGCTCGGTGCCGCAGACCTTGCAGCGGCGCTCGAGCGCGGTGCCGCAAGACATGCAGAAACGGGCGCCCTCAGGGTTCTCGAACGAGCAGTTCGGACACGCCTTCCCCCCCATTGTCCGGCCGACGATACCCCGCTCCAGCTCAAGGGTGTGTGACGTTTGTTGCGTTTGCGGCGGCGAGCCCGCCCAACTGGGCTCTAAAGTCGCGCCGGTTATGCCGATGACATGGGCACAACCGAGTCTTTACCTACTGGAGGAAGCGTTGAAGGAGTACCGCGACGAAGCGATGAAGCACCTCGAGGCCGCCGAGAAGGTGCAGCCGGGGAACGGCGACGTGGCCTGGGCGACCTACCAGGTGAACGCGTCGATCGCCGCCAGCCTCATCGACATCGCCGAGACGCTCCACGCGATCCGCGCGGGCGTCGACAAGGCTGCCGGCCTCGAGTAGTCCGCAGGCAGGGGTTCGGGGCGCGCTACTTCGCGAGCGCGCCCCGGGCGTGCTTCACCCAGGACTGCAGCGAGTAGTAGAGGCGCCGCGCGTGGCCGTTGGCCGCGATCAGGCTGCTGTCCCAGTTCACGCTCAGCGGCGGTGAGACGAGCCCGTACTGGAGCATCGACTTCACGTGTGGGTTGTGCAGCGCGATCGAGAAGGCCTGCGCGAGGTACTTCGCCGCCTTCTTCTGGCTGAGCGCGAAGCGGCCGTGCACCAGGTAGCCGTACTCGGTCAGGTACACCGGCAGCGCGCCGCCGCGCGGAGTGCTCAGGCGATGCTTGCGGGCCAGCGCGCTCAGCTCGTGCGTGAGGCGGCCGAGCGACGCGATCGTCACGTCGTTGCGGGTCCCGCTGACCCGGTGCGGTGAGTTGCGGTAGTCGTAGGGGTGGTGCGCGTAGCCGTCGGCCTTCAGGTGCGAGTTACCCACCATCGCGCGCAGCCAGGTGAGCGGAGCCGTGCCCGCGCGGCCGCGCGCCTGCGGTGAGGTCTCGCCGATCAGCACCTTCGCGCTCGGGTCGGCTCGCTTGATCGTCGCGTAAGCGCCCTTGTACAGGTTGCGGTAGATGCGCGGCGACTTGTTGTGCGGCTCGAGCCAGCTCTTCCAGTTCGGCTCGTTCCAGATGCCGTAGCGATCGACCCGACCCTTGAAGTGGGCGGCCACGTCGGCCGCGAACCTGGCGAACTTCGCTGCGTTCGGGTTCACCACGCCGATGCGGTGGTTGCCGGTGGCCCATGCGGGCGCGGGACCGGTGAGGGTCAGCTGCACCTTGATCCCCTGGGCGGCGGCCTGGTTCACCAGCGAGTCGAAGTTGCCCCAGTTGTAGCCGGGGTCGGCGGGCGTGGAACGACCGCCCGCGTTCCGGATCGAGCGCGCCCAGAGGAAGTTCACCCGCAGGCGCGTGACCCCGAGCTCGTGCGCGCGCTGGAACGCGAGGTCGCGTCCGTACCAGGAGTTGTTGAGGAATACCGAGTCGTCCTGGAGCGCGACCTCCATGCCGCGGGCCGCGTGGGCACTGGTCGTCGGGCCGATCAGGCACGCCGCGGCGAGCGCCGTGGCTACGAGGGTCTTCCATCGCATGAAGGACAAGGAACACGGTGCCCCCCGTCGGGTTGCGGTGGACGTCATCGTGATTACGCCACGTATGGTTCCCTGCCCATGGCAGAGCGATTCGGGCTGATCGCGAAGATCACTGCCCATCCAGGGAAGGGCGACGAGCTGGCCGAGGTGCTGCTCGACGCCGCCCGCACGATGGACGATTCCGTGCCCGGCTGCGAGCTCTACGTGATCAGCCGCTCGCCCGACGACGCTGACGCGATCTGGGTCACGGAGGTGTGGACCGACCGTGAGTCGCACGCGGCGTCGCTGACGCTCGACAGCGTGAAGGCCGTGATCGAGCGCGGCCGTCCGCTGATCGCGGGGTTCTCAGACCGGGTGGAGACGGTCCCGCTGGGCGGGAAGGGGCTTGCCGCCCAAGGCACCTAGCCGCGGTAGGTGTTCAGCTCCCACTGGACTTCGGCCGTGTAGGCGCCCTTAGGCGCGCCGCTCTTCTGCATCGCGCCGAAGTAGCCCTCGTAGTCGCTGGTGGATCCCGGCGACGCCTGGTCGCGCTGCACGAAGATCATGATCGCGGCGAGCCGTGAGCCGTAGGTGGCGTGCATGTCCGCGATCGCGGCGTGCATGTTCGCGGCCGCCTGCGCGTAGGTGAGGCAGAGGGGCCACTCGTAGTTCTTGTTCACGCAGTGGCCGTTGTCAGTGGAGATGCCGTACTCGGTGGCGTAGATCGGCAGCGTGGTGTCGCCGTGCTTGGCGGTGTCCTTCACGAGCTGGCTCAGGATCGGGCCGTAACGGCTCTTCGGCCCGTACGGGTGCGCGGTCCAGCCTCCGATCCACTTGTTCAGGTCGGGCACCGCGCTCCACATGCCGTCCTGCCACTGCGAGCAGTCGCAGTTGGCGTCGTCGCCGATCGCGAGCAGGCTCACGTTCGGGTTCCCGTTCGGCCCGTTGATCGCCTGGGCGGCGTCCTTCACGCGCAGCGCGTACTGCTGGGCGCGCGATGTGTAGCTCGAGCAGCCGGGACCGCAGCCGAACTGGTAGCTGTCGTTCGTCTCGTTGCCGAACTCGATGTGGCGCATCGCGTACTGGCCATCGCTGCGGCCCTTCCAGAAGGTGCCGCCGGGACCGTAGGCGTGCGCCCAGCTGGCCAGGTTCTGCGCCTCGGAGGTGCTCGGAATCCGGCCGTAGAAGGAGGCCATGATGATCACCTCGGTGCCCTTCGCGGCCATGCCGCCCACGTACTGGGCGAGCGCGGAGGCCGGGGTGTCGATGCTGGTCTCGAAGCGGACGAGGCGCGGGTGCAGGCTCGGCATGAGGTTGGACTCCCACACCGGTGAGGGACCGGACACCATTCCCACAGTGAAGCCCGGCGCCGTGGGCGCCGGCGGAGTGGTGGGCGCGGGCGTCGTGGTCTGCTTCTTCTTCTTGGTCTTTGCGCAGCGCCGCACCTTCTTGTAGTGGCCGTGCACCTTCACGTAGCGGCCGTGGCGCTTGACGCGAACCAAACGGGTGTGCTTGCAGCGCCGCCGCTTCTTCTTCTTTTTCTTCGCGTGGGTCGTCGCCGCGTTCGCGGACCCCGAGCTGGGCGAGTCGTTCGCCTCGCCGATCGCCGGCACGAGCAGTGCGAGGGCGAGCAAGGCAACGACAAGGCGCACGACGAAGCGCCGTGTTACGACGGAAGGGAGGGGCACGACGGCGGCGCAGGCTACCTCGATTACGGGATTCGTGTCCGTTCCCTCATCGGGGTATGCGCGGACCCCATTTGACGAAAGTCGCAAATTGCGAAGACCGTGTCCGAGCCTCACCAAGGGTTCTATCGGCGGGTCTTTCGAATCGATTAGCCCCCCGAAAGCGTGCTTGCATTTGCGTGAGTGAGCCCTCGCCGCAGCTCGAAGCGCTGGACTTCCTTCGTGGCCGATCGCAACGAGGAACGGCCACGGATCCTCCACGAGGAGGGCAATCCCGCTCATCGCCTGCGCGTGGAGCACAACGACGAGACGCTGCTGATTCACCTCAGCGACGAGGGCGGCCCGGGCTGGACCGTCATAGCTGTCGACCGTGCTTCGCGCCGTTGGGCCGTGGCCCAGTCACTCCGTCAGCTGGACGCGGCCCAGGACGCCTACACGCGGCTCTATGGCGAAGACGGAATGCCCGAGGAGTAGGGGTCGCCGACTCGCGTGGGGCTGAGCGCCAGCTCAGACCGCACGTACGCAACCACTCCGGACCTGCTGCGTTCCAGTAGAGACAAGCTCAGCAAGGGGAGGTGGATCCATGCGTACTCGCATCATCCTTGTACTAGCGGCAGCCGCCGTGGCGGTGGCGCTACTCGCGAGTGGGGCGCTGGCCGGCGGCAATACCAGCCCGGGCACGCACCCCAAGGCGAAAGGCAAGCCCGCGATCCAGAACCGGGCGCTGTTCGCGGTGCTGACCGGCCGCAAGGAGGTTGACGCAAACGGCAACAAGGGCGCGGGCGATTCCGACGGTCGCGGGTCATTCACAGCGATAGTGGACGGCAATCAGCTGTGCTTCGGCATCACGGTCACGAACCTCGACACGCCCACCGCAGCGCACATCCACAAAGGGAGGCCCAACCAGAACGGCCCGATCGTCGTCCCGCTGACACAGCCCTCCAGCGGGGATCCCGGCGCGTCGAGTGGTTGCGTCGCCGTCGACCCGGCGCTCGCCCAGGCCATCCTGAAGAACCCGCACAAGTACTACGCGAACGTGCATACGTCGGCGTTCCCGAATGGCGCGGCGCGCGGCCAGCTGTTCCGCAAGTCCAACTAACCATCCACGACGCGCGATCGGAGGCCCTCCCTACTCGAAGGCGAGGGCCTCTGTAGTGAGGGGGTAAGGTCGGGCGCGAGGGGAAGGAGGGGTGATGGCGCAGTTCAGCGAGAGCATCGAGATCAGCCGACCCCCTGAGAAGGTTTGGCAGCTGCTGGGCAACCCGGAGCGCTGGCTCGAGGGCTACCTCGAGACGCGTTCCCGCTCGCCGGAGTATCCGGGGCCGGAGAGTCGCAATGACCACATCTACCGGACGCGCATGAAGGAGGCGGTGAGCGCGAGGGTCGTGCGCTCTGAGCCACCGACCGTGCTCGAGGAGGAGCAGGAGGGCAAGACTTTCTCGCGTCGCGTTCGCTACACGCTCAGTCCCGTCTACAACGGGACGATGCTGAAGGTGGAGGACGACGTCGCGTTCAAGGGCCTGGGCAAGCTCGCAGCGCCGATCGCCGCGCGCGACGTGAAGCGCCGCTGGGCGACCTCGCTCCAGAAGCTTCGCGACACCGCCCAGGCGGAGACATAGTCTCGGCCGACCGTCGCAACGACGAAGCCAAGTGGAGCCTGCCGGGATCGAACCGGCGACCTCCGCCTTGCAAAGGCGGCGCTCTCCCAACTGAGCTAAGGCCCCGTTGCGAGAAATGGTAGGCCCCAGAAAAACCGGAGGCGGCGAGGACCGCGCGCCCGCGGCCCCCACCGCCTACCAGTCAGCGGCTTTTATGCCGCTCCGAACGACGGAACCCTCCATGCCGTCGTGCCCTGGTTATCGTCCGCAGGGCAACGAGGGCGGAAGGGCGCAGCCGCAAACTGGACGAACGTCCAGTGGCCGAATGGGCTACTCGAAATCGAAGTCGCGAGGCGGCTTCTGCTCGAACCAGAGCCGGTCGTGCTCCGGGGTGTCCTGGAGGAAATCGGGCGTGTCCTGGAGCACGTCCTCGTCCTCCTCCTCGTCCTCGTCGTCGTCGAGGTCTGAGAAGTCGTCGTCCTCGTCGAGGTCGTCGTCGTCGTCCTCTTCCGGGGCGAACTCGTCGTCGTCCTCGAAGCGGTACTCCTCGGTGTCGGCGAGCTCCACTCGGGACGTGGGCGCCGGCTCGGGCTGAGTCGGCTCGGCGGGGACAACGCGGTCGGCTACAGGCGGCGGTTCGAACACTGGCGGCTCCTCGATCTCCTCGGCGATCGGGTCGTCGATCGGGTGGACCGGCTCTTCGACGGGCTCCTCCGCCACTTCGGCAGGCGCATCCTCGACAGCGGCGGCCTGTGGAAAGTCGCGTCGCGCGGGCCCCAGGGCCTCGGCCTCCTTCTGCGCGATCTCCTCGTCGGTCGCGCCGTGACGCCGTTTCAGGTCCAGGTGCTCTCGTATCGCGTCATCGAGAAGCCCCATCGGCGCCGTAGGGTAGCGGGTCTTCGGTCGTCTCTCTACGTAGCTGCCTGGATCGGCTCGGCGCGCTCCACCCTGTTCTTCCCGCCGTGCTTTGCGCGGTACAGGGCGGCGTCGGCCGCGGCGATCAGCGACTCCCGGCTATCGGCCGATTCGGGAAACGCCGCCACGCCGAAGCTCGCGGTGACGTGCAGCACGCCCTGCCCGTCGAGGCGCTTGATCGCGAGGTCCGCGATCGTCGCCCGCATGCGCTCGGCGAGCAGCTCCGCGCCGATCAGGTCGGTCTGCGGCAGGATCACCGCCAGCTCCTCGCCGCCGTAGCGGGCGGGCTCGTCGATGTCGCGCGACAGGGAGCGCAGGCAGCGCGCCACCTCCACCAGAACGATGTCACCCTGCTGGTGGCCATAGGTGTCGTTCACTCGCTTGAAGTTGTCGATGTCGAGCATCGCCAGGCCCACCGGGCTGTTGAAGCGCCTGCTTCGTTCGACCTCGTTCTCGAGCGAGTCCTGGAAGTGGCGCACGTTGAACAGGCCGGTGAGCTCGTCGGTCACCGCCTGGCGCTGGACCGTGTCGTGCAGGTTGGCGTTCTCGATCGAGACCGCCGCCTGGGTGGCGAGGTAGGCGAAAAGGTCCTGCTCGGTGTCGCTGAACGGCTGACCGCGACGGGCGATCGAGATCACGCCCACGTATGCCACGTCGCTACCCGCGCCCACGCGCGCGCGAAGCGGGCCGGCGAGGGCGTGGATGCCGTCCACCGAGGCCGACGTGGGCCGGTGCTGCTCGACCGGCTGCTGCTCGCGCCCGGCGTCGAGGTTGGCGAGCAAGTCGGCGATATTCTCCTCGCCGATCTCGAACGCGCTGCGCTCCGCCGCCTCGAGCGCGATCTCCAGCTGCGACTGCGTGCTCCCGACGTGCACGCGACTCATCCTCTGCGCGTCCACCGGCACCGCCCGGCCGGCATCCGCCTCGCAGGCCTCGACCGCGGTGCGCACCGCGAGGTCGAGGAGGCCCTGCCGATCGAGTCCGGCGGCGAAGGCATCGCCCACGCGGCGGATGGTCTGCTCGAGCTCGTGCCGCTTCGCCTCCACCTCGGCGATCTTGGCCTCGAGCTCCTTCGACATCTTGTTGAACTCGCCGCCGAGCTTCGCGAACTCGTCGTCGCCGTGAATCGGCACGGGCTGGCTGAAGTCGCCCTTGGCGAGGCGACGGGCCGCCTGCAGGAATTGGTCGATCTGACCCTGCAGCGCGCGCACGATGAACACCGACAGCACGAGGGCGAGTCCGAGGAAGCCGAGCAGGATGATCCCGATCAGCACCCGGCTGCGGTCGATCGACGAGGTGATTCCGCCCGAGCGGGTGAACACGCCGATCGACACGCCTTCGCCAACCGGCTCTTGGAGCTGCTCGAACTTGCCGCGGTAGCTCGTGCCGCCGATCACCACCTTGCCTGACTTAGGCGGGCCAGAGCCGGTGTCGGTCGAGAGGGTGGACGCCAGACGGGTCGAGCCGCTGTACACGCGCACGTCGAGGTCCGTGAGGTTGGCCACCGAGGTTGCGAAGGAGCTCGCCGTGGTGGTGGATACGGCCAGTGAGCCGAACTGCTTCCCGTTCGCGTCTGTGGGGGCCGCGATGGCGGGGGCGAGCGGCGGGTTGGCGCCGGCGGATGCGATCAGCCGCCCGCCGTTGTCGTACAGCGCGACCGCGCGGACGTTGCCGCGCACGAACCGCTCCAGGATCTTGGAACCCGAGTCGCTGTTGGTGGCGGCGAGCGCGCTGCGCAAGGCGGGGTCGCGGGCCACCTGGCGAAGGGCGGGCAACGCGTCCGCGCGGTCCTGGCGATAGACCGTGAATGCAACCCTCAGTCCTTCGGCGATTCGAGCATCCGCCTTGCCGAGCTCGCTCTGCGACGTGATGCTGAACAGCACCAACGCGACCGCGCCCATAGGAACGACCACGATGATCGTGAAGAACAGCAGCAGGCGAGTGCGAAAGCTCATCCGGACACGTACCTAAGCGGAAGGCTAGCTTCGCCGCGCCGCTGATTGGACGCCTGCAAACGAATGCCCGAGGGGGCGCCCGCGGCTACTTCAGCTCTTTACGCGCCCAGGCGAGCGTGTCGCTGAGCGCCGCCCCGAAGATTCCGCCGTGGTCTACGCCCGGGTAGTGCTTGTAGTCGATCTTCGCGCCGGCGGCGGTCAGCTGCTGGTCGAGCTGGTCGGTGAAGCCGGGGATGACGGTGGTGTCGGCGCTGCCCTGCGCGATGTAGAGGGGCGTGGTGATCTTCAGATGCTCGGGGTCGCTCTTGCCCAGGAGGGTGTATCCCAGGTTGAGGTCGACCCCGGTCCGGAACAGCTGCGCCGGCGTGAGAGCACCGAACGAGGTGGTCTGGGCCAGCTGGCCGATGCATTTCGTGAGCGTCTGCGGATAGAGCGCCGCGGCCTGCGGGGTGAGCAGCGAGCTGAGGTGCAGGCTTGGCTGCTCGGCGTCGAGGCCGCGGAAGATCAGCGCTCCAAGCGCAGTGAGGCCCCCTCCGCCGCCGTTCAGCATGGTCAGGATGCGTGCTTGGGTCTCGATGTGAGATGCAGGCGCATACGCGACCGTGCCCCTCACGTCGAGCTCGGGCGTCCACTTCGGCGCCAGCGCGGCCGCCCACAACGCGGCGTGGCCGCCCTGCGAGTGACCGGCGATGACCACGCGTTTGCCGAGCGCCGGGTCGAGCGCTCGTGCGGCGCGCACCATGTCGAGCACGCTGCGGCCCTCGTCCTTGCCGACCAGGTACAGGTGGGTGCCCGGCGTGCCGAGCCCCTGGTAGTCGGTCCGGACCACCGCGAAGCCCGCCTTCAGAAAGGCCTCCAGCGGAGGCACCGAGTAGCTCACCGCGGCGGGAGCGCGGGTGGGGGCGCAGACGTCGGCGATGCCGGTGGTGCCGTGTGCCCAGGTGAGAATCGGCCAGCCGCCCTTCGGGGGCTTGCCCTTCGGGACCGCCACCGATCCGGACTCCGCGATCGCCTTGCCGTCGTCGCCGATCGACCTGTAGAGCACGAGCTTGTTGAACGCCGCCGGCTTCAAGGTCCCGTCCGTTTGCCTGCGCGCCCAGATGACGCCGCCGTGGGACTTGCCGGTGAGATGTCCCGGCGGCTTGTAGAAGGCGAGGCCGGAGGGTCCGGTGCGTACCTTGGCGGCAGCGGCCGTCGGCACCGCAAGCACGAGTGCCGCGAGCAACAGGGCGAGTCCTCGCATACGCGCACTCTATTCCGCATCGACTGGGTCCGGCGCCGCTACCATGGACGGCCCCACACGGGGCTATAGCTCAGTTGGGAGAGCGCCTGGATCGCACCCAGGAGGTCGGGGGTTCGAGTCCCCCTAGCTCCATTTCGAGAACCCCTGCTACCGCGGGGGTTCTCGCGTTCCGGGGCTCGATCGGGACGCTGGGAGTTTGGCTACGCGAGCCGTGAAAACGGCCCAGACGTGCCAAAACTCCCGCCGTCCGCGCGTATCTCACGGACTCGGACTCGGTCGAGAGGGAGCAGATCTCGCCGCTCAGCGCCGCGGCGACCTCGGGCGATCTCCGGCAGCGCGCGCGGTGTTGGAGCAGAAGATGGAGCTCGATGACGATCTCCGGCGTCGGGACCTACGTCGTCGACCCTGTCGCCGAGACCATCACCTTCACAAGCTACGCGGCCGCGGCCGCGTGGCTGAGCGCGGTGAGCAGCGCGGTGACCGCCGGTGGGTCCGGCGGCTCGCCGTAGGTCGCGGCATACACGCGCCGCGGCAGGCCGGGGAGCTTGGTGGCGACGACGCCGTCGGCTTGGTGGGCACGCAAGGCCAAGCCCGGCAGCACCCCTACGCACAGGCCCGCGGCGACGAGCGCCTGGATCAGCGCGACGTCGTCGGACTCGTAGCCGATGCGCGGCTCGAAGCCGGCGGCCTCGCAGAGCGCGAGCAGATGCCCGCGGCAGGCCGGGCAGCCGGCGACCCACGTCGCCTCGCTGAGGCTCGCCAGCCCGCGGGTGCGGCGCTTGGCCAGCACGTACATCGGATCGTCGAGCAGGTGGTGCAGCCGGATCCCGGGCGCCTCGTCCTCGGCGTCGTCGTAGCGGAACACGATCGCCACCTCGACCTGGCCGGTCCGCAGCAGCTCGAGCGCATCGGGCGGATGGGTGTCCATCGATCCGATCTCGAGGCCGGGATGCTCACGCGCGAGCGCGGCCGCCGCGGGTACGACCAGGGAGCCGATCGCCGAGGCGAAGCCCGCCAGACGCACGCGCCCGGCGGTCAGGCCGACGTGGGCTGAGAGCTCCGCGTCGGCCGCGTCGATGCGGCCGATGATCTCCGCGGCCCGGTCGGCCAGCAGCTGGCCGGCCTGGGTCAGCCTGATCCCGCGGCCGGCCCGTTGGAGCAGCTGCGCCCCGGTCTCGGCTTCGAGCCGACCGAGGTGGTGGCTGACCGACGACTGCGAGTAGTCCAGCTCGCGTGCCGCGGCGGTGACCGATCCGTGGCGGGCGACAGCGTCGAGCACGCGCAACCGGGTGACGTCGAGCATCCATCGATCCTATCGATGGATGAGCGCGAGAATTGGCATTGGACAGATGCGCCGCAGGCGGGAAACCTATGCGCATGTCCACGACCACCATCCAGCCCGTCGGCCTCGGCGAGCTCGTCGGCGGCGTCCGCATCGCCATCGACGAGCACGCCGACTGGTCGACCACCGCGCAGCTCGTCGCCGACCGGCTGCGCGCGCACCTGCCCGGTCCCGAGATCCTCACGCCCGAGCAGCGTCTCGGGTCACCCGACAACGCGGCGAGCCACACGCTGCACGTCGAGCCCGACGGTTCATTCTCGATCACCGCCGTCGTGTGGCGGCCGGGCCAGATCACCCGCATCCACGACCACACCACCTGGTGCGTCTTCGGCGTCCTCCTGGGCGTCGAGCACGAGGAGGTCTTCGACGCCGACCTCAACCTGATCGGCCACAACGAAGGCCAGGTCGGCGACGTCAATGGCTTCGCGCCGCCCGGCGACATCCACCGCGTCCACAACACGAGCGACGAGGTGGCGATCACCCTCCACATCTACGGGACCGACGTCACGCGCGTCGGCTCCAGCGTCCGCCGATACTACGACCTCCCGGCCGAGCGATGAGCGGCCTCCGTCTGGACAACGTCCTCATCGTCGTCGAGGACCTAGAGGCCGCCAAGGCGTTCTTCGCCGAGCTCGGCATGGAGCTGGAAGGCCAGACGACGGTCGAGGGCCCGTGGGTGGACGGCACCGTCGGGCTGAGCGACGTCCGTGCCGACATCGCCATGATGCGGACCCCGGACGGCCACGGCCGGGTCGAGCTGTCGACGTTCCACAGGCCGGCGGCGGTCAGAGCCGAGCCGCAAGACGCGCCGGCGAACGCCCTGGGCATGCGCCGCATCATGTTCACCGTCGACGACGTCGACGACGTCGTCGACCGCCTGCGCAAGCACGGCGGCGAGCTCGTCGGCGAGATCGCGCAGTACGAGGACGCCTACCGGATGTGCTTCCTGCGTGCCCCTGAGGGCTTCATCGTCGGATTGGCCGAGCCGCTCAGCTGAAGGCAGCTGCCACCGTCGTCCTCTAGCGCCGCGCGCTGCGCCGGCGTGATTCATGTACGCCCGCTGAACCTTCGAGACCATGCGTGAGCACCCTCAGTTCCGGCACGCCGTCACGCTCGAAGCACGACTCTAGGCAAGCAAAGAAACGCCTGCAAATCGGCCAGATTAGGCGCAAGAGCGCCTGGATCGCACCCAGGAGGTCGCCGGTTCGAGCCCGGCTAGCTCCATAGTCTGGTCAAGTCGGGGCCGCCGTCCAGGGGTGTGCCGCGGTGGCGTCGTCGGCCGGGTAGAAGCTCTCGATCCGGATCTCCTGCAGCATTGCGTCCTGTGGTGTGCCCAACGTCGTGATCGTCGAGAAGTAGCTCAGGGCGAGCCCGTCCTTCTCGAACTCAACGGGCACGACCGGCAGCGGCGGATCGCGGAAGTCCGGCACCTGCCACGCGGTCGGCACCCCGGGGTACGCCAGCACCTCGTCGAGCAGCGCGAGGGTGTCGCGATCTGGCACCCCGCCCACCGCCTCACGGTGGACGCGGTGAACCAGCAACTCGGCCGCCGCCTCCCAGTTGGTGACGTACGGCCGCAGCCGCCCGGGGTGGAACATGAAGCGGAGCACGTTCGGCGGCTCCTCGACCTCGCGATCGCTCAGCAGCCAAGCGAAGAACTCATTCGCGGCAGAGTTCGTTGTGACGACGTTCCAGTGGCGATCCATCACCACCGCTGGGTAGGGCTCGTGGCCCACGAGCATCTGCTCCAGCGCGGCGCGCACCCGCCCGGCCTGCGCGTCCGCGAGGCCCGCCTCCCGGTAGAGCGGCGCGTAGCCGGCGGCGAGCAGGAGCTGGTTGCGCTCGCGGATCGGGATGTCAAGAGCTCGCGCGAGCCGCAGGCGCATCCGACGGCTCGGCTGAGAGCGGCCGCTCTCGACGAAGCTCAGATGGCGTTGAGTGGTCGCGACGTCCGCGGCCAACGCCAGCTGACTCATGTGCCGTACCCGCCTCCAATGGCGCAGCAGCTCACCGACCGGGCTGTCCACGGTTGTCCGTGCCGCGCGGGGTGTGGTCACGCACCGAGTTTACGAGCGCGGCTCTGGCCCCACGATTCCCTCGTAAGGAATTGCGAGCCGGCGCGTCGCTGCGCACTCTGCCTTCGAAACGGCCCGCATTACGGGCGACGATCGAACGGAGGACAGCAGATGCCCCACTTCGCGATTCACAAGATCGATACCGCGCCAGCCGGCTCCGCCGAGGCGCTTCGCGCGCTCGAGCAGGGTCTTGGGTTCGTCCCCAACCTGGCCGCGACAATGGCCGAGTCTCCGGTGCTGGTCAGCGGCTTCGTCGACTTGCGCAATACGCTCGCGCGTGGCGAGCTGACCGGAGTCGAGCGCGAGATCATCGCGCTGGCGGTCAGCCTCGAGAACGACTGCGACTACTGCATGGCCGCGCATTCGACCTTTGCGCTGATGCAGAAGGCAGACGAGGACGCGGTCGCCGACGCGCGTGCCGGCGACGAGCCGGGGGACCCCAAGCTCGCCGCCCTGTACCGGTTCGCCCGCAGCCTGGTGACGAAGAAGGGCCACGTCACCGCGGAGGAGACGCAGGCACTGCTCGAGGCGGAGTATTCGCGCGGTGCGCTGTTCGAGGTAGTCGCCCAGGTCGGCCACACGACCCTCGCGAACCTCGCCCACAGCATCAGCAAGGCCCCGCTCGACGGCGCCTTCGAGCCGCAAGCCTGGGCGAGGGCAGCAGCCTAAGTAAAGCCACCCAGGCGGTGGCGGAAGGCCCTGAGGCGGCGTGCCATGATCTCGCAGTGACCAGCAGACCCGCCGCGGCGCAGCACCTGCGCGACCTCGCGCGGCTGCGCCGCGTCCGCGACCGGATTGACCGGGAGTACGCGCGGCCGCTCGACGTCGAGGCGCTCGCCCGCGACGCGCACATGTCGGCGGGGCACTTCAGCCGCCAGTTCCGGCTCGCGTACGGCGAGTCGCCGTACAGCTACCTGATGACGCGGCGCATCGAGCGCGCGATGGCGCTGCTGCGTCGTGGCGACCTCAGCGTCACCGAGGTCTGTTTCGAGGTCGGCTGCTCGTCGCTGGGCACCTTCAGCAGTCGCTTCACCGAACTGGTCGGTGTGCCGCCCAGCGACTACCGGCGCCACGAGGCGACCGCTACGGCGGGGATGCCGCCGTGCGTGGCGAAACAGGTGACCAAACCGATCAGGAATCGAGAAGCGCCGGTCCCGAGCCGTATCTAACGTTACGGCCATGGACATCACCATTCACGCGAGCTTCCTCCCGCACGACGACCCCGACGCATCCCTGGCCTTCTATCGCGACACGCTCGGCTTCGAGGTCCGCAACGACGTCGAATACGGCGGTTTGCACTGGATCACCGTCGGCCCTGCCGACCAGCCCGACACGTCGATCGTTCTGTACCCGCCGGCCGCGACCCCCGGCATCACCGAGGACGAGCGCCGGATGATCACCGAGATGATGGCCAAGGGCACGTATGCCAGCGTCAACCTGGCCACGCGCGACCTCGACGGCACGTTCGAGCGCCTGCAGGCCAGCGACGCCGAGGTCGTCCAGGAGCCGACCGAGCAGCCGTACGGGATTCGCGACTGCTCCTTCCGCGATCCCGCGGGCAACCTGCTTCGCATCCAAGAGCTGAGCTGAGCGAGGATGGCGACGAAGACGGGCAAGCGGTCCGCCGCGCCCCGCGCTGCCGACAGCCACGAGCTGATCCGCGTGCACGGCGCACGCGTGAACAACTTGAAGGACGTCAGCCTCGAGGTCCCGAAGCGCCGGCTGACGGTCTTCACCGGCGTCTCCGGCTCGGGCAAGAGCTCGCTCGTGTTCGACACGATCGCGGCGGAGTCGCAGCGGCTGATCAACGAGACCTACAGCGCCTTCGTGCAGGGCTTCATGCCGAACCTGGCGCGGCCCGATGTCGACGTGCTCGACGGGCTGACCACCGCGATCAGCGTCGACCAGCAGCGGATGGGTGGCGACACCCGCTCCACCGTCGGCACCGCCACCGACACGGGCGCGATGCTGCGCATCCTCTTCAGCCGACTCGGGCGGCCGCACATCGGCGGGCCCGGCGCGTTCGCCTTCAACGTGCCCTCGGTCCGGGCAACCGGTGGCATCACTGTCGAACGCGGTGCCCGGAAGACCGTGAAGGCGAGCTACACGCGCATCGGCGGCATGTGTCCTCGCTGCGAGGGCCGCGGCTCGGTCAGCGACTTCGACCTGTCTCAGCTGTACGACGACAGCAAGTCCTTGAGCGAGGGTGCGCTCACGATCCCCGGCTACAGCATGGACGGCTGGTACGGCCGCATCTTCAAGGGCTCCGGCTTCTTCGACCCCGACAAGCCGATCCGCAAGTACAACAAGCGGGAGCTCCACGACCTGCTCCACAAGGAGCCGACCAAGATCAAGGTCGAGGGAATCAACCTGACCTACGAGGGGCTGATCCCGAAGATCCAGAAGTCGATGCTGTCCAAGCACGTCGACTCGCTACAGCCGCACATCCGTGCCTTCGTCGAGCGCGCGATCACGTTCGGCACCTGTCCTGACTGTGACGGCACACGGCTCAGCGAGGCCGCTCGGTCGTCGAAGGTCAAGGGGATCAACATCGCCGACGCCTCCGCGATGCAGATCAGCGACCTCGCCGAATGGCTGTGGGGCCTCGACGAACGGTCCGTCGCGCCGCTGCTGGAGGCGCTGCAACACACGCTCGACTCGTTCGTGGAGATCGGGCTGGACTACCTCTCGCTCGACCGGCCGTCGGGCACGCTGTCGGGCGGCGAGGCCCAGCGCGTCAAGATGATCCGCCACCTCGGCTCCTCGCTCACCGACGTCACGTACGTGTTCGACGAGCCCACCGCGGGCCTGCACCCGCACGACATCCAGCGGATGAACGACCTCCTGCTGCAGCTGCGCGACAAGGGCAACACGGTGCTGGTCGTCGAGCACGAGCCGGAGACGATCGCGATCGCCGACCACGTCGTCGACCTCGGCCCCGGCGCAGGCGCCGCCGGTGGCGAAGTGGTGTTCGAGGGCAGCGTCGACGGGCTTCAGGCAAGCGGCACCCTCACCGGCCGTCATCTCGACGACCGGGCCTCCTTGAAGGAGTCGGTGAGGGCGCCATCGGGTGCGCTGGAGGTGCGCGGCGCCAGCACCCACAACCTGCAGGACGTCGACGTGGACATCCCGCTCGGCGTGCTGGTGGTGCTCACCGGCGTGGCCGGGTCCGGAAAGAGCTCCCTGATCGAGGGCTCGGTCGCGGACCGGGACGGGGTCGTGTCGGTCGACCAGGCGCCGATCAAGGGCTCGCGGCGGAGCAACCCCGCGACGTACACCGGACTGCTCGACCCGATCCGCAAGGCGTTCGCGAAGGCGAACGGCGTGAAGCCCGCGCTGTTCAGCGCCAACTCGGAGGGCGCCTGCCCCAACTGCAACGGCGCCGGGGTGATCTACACCGACCTGGCGATGATGGCGGGCGTCGCCACCACCTGCGAGGAGTGCGAGGGGAAGCGGTTCGACGCGTCGGTGCTCAGGTACGAGCTCGGCGGCCGGGACATCAGCGAGGTGCTCGCGATGTCTGTGACCGAGGCCGAGGAGTTCTTCGGCGCCGGCGACGCGCACACGCCGGCCGCGCACGCCCTCCTCGACCGGCTAGCCGACGTCGGGCTCGGCTACCTCAGCCTCGGCCAGCCGCTCACCACGCTGTCCGGTGGTGAGCGGCAGCGGCTCAAGCTGGCCACCCACATGGCCGAGAAGGGTGGCGTCTACGTCCTCGACGAGCCGACCACCGGCCTCCACCTCGCCGACGTAGAGCAGCTGCTCGGCCTGCTCGACCGGCTCGTCGACTCCGGCAAGTCGGTCATCGTCATCGAGCACCACCAGGCGGTCATGGCGCACGCCGACTGGATCATCGACCTGGGCCCCGGCGCCGGCCACGACGGCGGCCGGATCGTCTTCGATGGCACACCCGCCGACCTCGTCGCCGCCCGCTCCACCCTCACCGGCGAGCACCTCGCGGCCTACGTCGGTACCTGACCGAGGCGCCCGCTAGGCGTCTCGGACGGTCTCGTAGGCGACGAAGGCGAGGCCGTCACCGAGGGTCTTGGTATCGACGAGGCGCATGGGCTTCTTGTCGCTTGTTTCGCCGAACAGGCGCTCGCCGGCCCCGAGAACGACTGGGAAGACGACCAGCCGCAGCTCGTCGACCAGGTCGTGCTCCAGCAGCGTGCGCACGAGCTGATAGCTGGCGTAGACGAGGATTTCCCCGTCAAGCTCCTGCTTCAGCTTCGAGACCTCGTCCACCACGTCGCCCTTCAGTACCGTCGCGTTGCTCCAGCGGGGATGTTCGAGGGTCGAGGACACCACGTACTTGGGCAGGCTGTTCAACTTGTCCGCCCACTCGCCACTCCGGGATAGCCAACGCTCGGCGAACCACTCGTCGCTCCGCCGACCCAGCAGAAGGGCATCTGCGTCCAACGCCTCATCGGTCTCGAGCCTGGCCCACGCTTCGAGGTCCTTGCCCCCGCTCTCGTTGAACCAGCCGCCGTGCCTGAAGCCCTCTTTGCCGTCCGGGTCCTGGACCACTCCGTCGAGCGACATGTTCGTCGTGATCACGATCTTTCCCATCTCGGTTCTCCTTTCATTGGGCTGTTGCGTGCTGCGTTTGTCGAGGCGTGTGGCGCGGCGAAAACTGAGCGGCGAATTTCGAGCCGCGCCGACGTCATTACGTGAGATGGCGAGGAAAGACGGAGCTGATGCGAGGATCCGAGCGTGACCAACGGGATCCTCGTCCGCGCGCGCGCCGGTGACGAGGACGCGTTTCGCGAGCTGACCGACCCCTACCGGCGTGAGCTGCAGCTGCACATCTACCGGATCGTCGGCTCGGCGCAGGATGCCGAGGACCTGCTCCAAGAGACGCTGCTCGCGGCGTGGCGCGGCCTCGAGCAGTTCGAGGGACGCGCCTCGGTCCGTGCCTGGCTGTACCGGATCGCCACCAACCGGTCGCTGGATGCCCTCCGGGCGAGCCGGCGCCGCCCGGCAGACCTGCAGCGGCTGACCGAGGTGCCCGAGCCGACGCGCCTGACCGAGCCGATCTGGCTCGAGCCCTTCCCGGACGTCCTGCTCGAGGGCGTCCCGGACGAAGCTCCCGGACCGGAGGCGCGCTATGAGGCCAAGGAGGCGGTCGCGCTCGCGTTCATCGTCGGCCTCCAGCATCTTCCGCCGCAGCAGCGCGCGGTGCTCGTGCTGCGCGACGTGCTCGGCTTCCGCGCCGGCGAGGTCGCCGAGATGCTCGAGACCACCGAGACATCGGTCCACAGCCTCCTGCGCCGCGCGCGTGCGGCGTTCGAGTCGCGCCTGCCGGCCACCGGACGCGAACGGGCTCCGCTCCCGAACTCCAAGCTCGAGCGAGACGTCCTCGGCCGTTTCGCCGACGCCGTCGAGGCCGGCGACATCGACGGCATGGTTGCCCTGCTGACCGACGACGCCTGGCTGACCATGCCGCCGGAGCCACACGAGTACCAGGGCCCCAGCGCGATCGGCGAGTTCCTACGCGGCCGCGAGGTCCGCCGCGGCAGGATGCGGCTCGTGCCGACGCGCGCCAACACCCAGCCGGCGTTCGCCTGCTACGTCCCTTCCCCCCAGACCGACGTCGCGCGGCCGTACGCATTGTTCGTCCTCACCCTCGAGGGCGACCAGATCTCCGCCATAACGTGGTTCGCCGACAGCAGCGTCTTTCCGCACTTCGGACTCCCGCGGATGCTGCGCTAGGAACGGCGGGGGATGCGTTCGCGGATGTGAGCTACCGGGCGCTGACCGCGCGACTGGCAGCACCGACGGCTGGCTCGCGTGGCTCGAGATCGCGCACCTCCGGCTCCTCCAGCCGCTCCGCCGTGCGCCGCGCGGTATCCCGCGCCCAGTTCGTGGTCGTCAGGTAGCCGAGCGCCGCCACCGCGAGCCCCAGAGCGGCCACGATCCACCAGCCGGGCTCGGTGGCGTGCGCAAACCCGGGCCCGATCGCGCCGCTCAGACCACTCGCGGCCACCGCACCGAGCACGGCCACCCCCAGCGTCATCCCCACCTGGCGGCTGGTGGAGGCCACCGCCGAGGCTACGCCCGCCTGCGCCGGTGGCATCCCGGACACGGCCGTGTTGGTGATCGGCGGGTTGACCAGCCCCGAGCCGATGCCGAACGCCACATACGCGCTCAGCAGGAGCGGCACCGAGGTGCTGGGAGCGAGGCCGGTCAGCATCAAGCCGCTGGCCAGCACCGCCAAGCCGCCCGCCACCATTGGCAGGCGGCTGCCGAAGCGGCCCACCAGGCGCCCGGAAACCGGTGCGAAGACGATCATCATTGCCGCCATCGGCAACAGGTACAGGCCGGCGTGCAGCGGCGAGAGCCCGCGCACGTCCTGGAGGTAGAGGGTGTTCATGAAGAGGAACCCGCCGGTGGCCGCGAAGAGGCAGACGGCGATCGCGCTGGCGCCGGCGAACGGAGCGCTGGTGAAGAAGCGCACCTCGAGCAGCGGCTCACGACGGCGCAGCTCGTAGAGCACCAACGCAGCGAAGCACGCCAGCGAGATAGCCAGCAGGGCCACGATCCGGACCGTGCCGAAGCCGACTCGCCCACCGTCGATGATCGCGTACGTGAGCGTGGCCAGAGCCGCGATCACGAGCACCTGGCCCACTGGGTCGATGCGCCGGGGTCGCGGCGCTCGAG
>JBKPDA010000227.1:0-5438 GCA_046727635.1 Actinomycetota bacterium
GGCCTGGACGTCGTCACGGTAGACGGCCGTCCGCGAGTTGAAGCGGGCGAACGGGTCGCCGCCGTGGGGCGGGCAGCGCTTCATGCCGGCCACCACGCCGGCGGCCGAGAAGCTGTTCGGCCCTTCCACGGCGGCGCCCGCGAGTATCGGCCGCGTGCCGTAGCGCGACCCCACCAGGTTCGCCACCTGGTGCTGCATGCAGCGCGGGAACGTCGTGCCGTCGCCGACGATCAGCGAAGTGCCCCACGCGTTCGCGCCGAGGACGCTCGAGAGCCAACGCCCGCTCCAGCGGGCGAGCCGTGCGAGCCGCCGCCGGCGACCAGCGCGGCCACTGCAAGCAGGCTGAAGGGGGACGCTCCCAACTCTAGTAAAGGTTCTTAACGAGAACTGGAGCACAGTCTACGCCAGCGCCGGCAGCGGCGGCGTAAGGGTGCCGCTGGCCGTGCAGGCCTCCGCGAGCAGCGCGTAGAGCCTCGGGATCTCGCGTCGCGCGGCGTCGGTGCGCCCGCGGCCGGTGCGCTTGTCCACCAGGTTCAGTGCCTCGTCGGGATCGGCATCGAGGTCGTAGAGCTCGTACTCCGGCGCCACTCCCCCGCTGGGGTCGAGGTACACCGCGTACTTCCAGCTGCGATCGCGGACGCAGCGGATCCGGTTCGGCTGTCCGGGCGCGTCCTGGAACGCCGTGCCGGCCTGATGATCGTCGTACGTGAAGAGCACGGCCTCGCGCACGGCATCCTCCTCACCGCGCAGGATCGGTCCGAGGTCGAACCCGTCGAGCTGAGCGGCATCGCCCGGCTTGCCTGTCTGGCCCAGCAGCGTCGGCACCACGTCGACCAGCGACACCAGCGCGTCGCTCTCGCGCGGCTCGGGGAACAGCGCTGGGTTCGACACGACGAACGGCACCCGCAGCGACTCCTCATAGGCGTTGAACATCTTCTGCCGCAGGCCGCCGTGCGAGAGCGCCATCTCGCCGTGGTCCGACGTGCGCAGGATCACCGTCCGCGAGCGCAGCGAGGCCGGATCCGTCGGGTCGCCGAGCGCGGCCAGGAGCCGCCCGATCTTCTCGTCCACGAGGCGATGGAGGTGCGCGTAGAAATCCAGATAGCGCTGCTGGCGCTCGCGGCCACGCACGCCACCCAGGTACGACGCCTGCCCGAGCTTCATCAGCGCCTGCACGGTGGGCTTCTCGCGCAGGTCCTCGTCGAGCGTGGGCGGCAGCGGCACGCGCAGGTCGTCGAACTCGGCGAGCGAGTAGCCGCCCTCCTCGAACGAGGACGGGTAGCCCAGCACGTCGTGCGGGTTCACGAGCGAGAACACGAGACAGAACGGCTCGGGCAAGTCCGCGCGGGCGAGCCAGCGCTCCACCTGGCGCGTGTAGTCCTCGTCCCAGCCCTCGCCCGTGGTGCCGGCGCGGCCGCCACCGAAGGTGGCCGCCTTGGCGTCGCCGCCGGCGTCGGGCGGCTCCCACTCCGAGAACCCGTAGTCGCGCTCGAGGCGCTCGGTGTCGGCCGCGCCCCACTCGCCGTCCACCGGCTTCGTGAGGTGCCACTTGCCCTTGAACGCCACGTGGTAGCCGCGCTCGCGCAACTGAGTGCCCAGCGTGGCCACGCCGGGCTGCAGCTCGGGCTCGTTGCCGCTCTTCGGCCCCAGCCGCAGCACCCCGCGGCCGAAGGCGACGGCGAGCCGCCTGCGCGGCACCTCGCCATTGACCCCGAGCCGGGCCGCAACGCGCAGCACGTCGGGCAGGTTCCTCGGATTGGGGAAGAGATCGCCCGCGGTCATCGTCAGCGGCACCCCGTGCCGAGCCGGGTAGAGCCCCGTCAGCAAGCTCGTGCGGCTCGGCGAGCACATCGCCGTGGCGATGAACGCGCGCGTGAAGCTCATGCCGGTGCGCCGCAGCTCGGCGTCGTTCGGCATCAGGTCGTTCAGCCACGCGGGGCTGGCCGGCCAGTGCTGCGGGGCGCGCTGCTGGTCGGTGATCAGCAGGATCAGGTTGGGCGGCTTCGCCATCAGCGATCCAGCCCCACCCGTCGCAGCGTGGACTCCAGGTCCGCGATTCGGTCCTGGCCCCAGAACAGCTCCGTCTCGAACACGAGCACCGGCACGCCCCAGTGGCCCAGCCTGACGAGCTGCTCCGTGTTCGCCTGCACGCGCGTGAGCAGCAGCTCGTTGTCGATCGCCACCGCGCAGTCGTCCCAGCGCAGCCCCGCCCGCTGGCACACCAGGCGCAGTGCGGGATCGCGAGACACGTCCACCGCCTCCGACCAGATCGCACGTCCGGCCTCGAGCACGAACTCCCGCTCGCGGCCGACGGCCGACGCGTGTTCGGCCACGAGTAGGCAGCGAATCGCGCCACGGCCGATCGGGTCGTGGATGCGGCCGAAGGGCATCCCCAGGCGCGACGCCTCGCGGGCGGCGTCCCTCAGCGTGTGCAGGCGCTTCGCCCTCGGCACGGCCTGGCCGCGCATAGCCATCGGGATCACGCCGCGAAAGACCACCTGCACGTCGAAGAGCTCGGACAAGGCAAAGGCGCGTGGCGCCGCGAGGTACGAGTACGGGCTGCGAAACGAATAGAAGAACTCGATCCGCGCGGTCATCCCACCGCGGCCCAGCCCAGATCGTCCAGCCGCTCCGCGATCTGGGCTGGACGATCGTGCGCGAAGAACCACTGGCCGTGCACCCACGCGGCGGGCACGTCGTAGATCCCGCGCAGGCGCATGCGCCGCGCGTTGCGCCGGAGATGGCGAGCACCGTTGAGACGCGGGGCGCCGCCGAGCTCTTTCCGCCACAGCGCGCCCAGGTCCGTCGGGCGGCCCCGCCCCTCCACGTCGAACCACAGCCGTCGCATCGCCTGCACGCAGAAGCTCGTGAGCGCCGGGCCCTGCGGCGCCGCGGCCACCCATTCGGCGAGAACGCCAGGCACGACCGGGTCCCATGGCTCGGCCCGCGCGAGGGTCAGATCCAGGCGCTCGGCCAGCCGCCGCGCATCGGTGAGCGCGTAGCGGCGCTTCAGATCGACGGCCGGGTCTTCGGGAATGCCTCTGTCCACGACCGGCAGCAGGACCACCTGCGCGTCGTAGTGACGCAGCCGCTCCGTGAGATCGAGCACGGCCACGGCGCTCGATGGATCGTCGAAGGCGAAGAACAGCTCCACCCGTCCGTGCCGGCCGAGCCGGCGGCGCGACGCGGCGGCCAGCCGCGCGAGCCCGTCGACCCTGGACTCGGCCACCACGGCCCGGGGCAGCACTCGCCGCGACATGACCTCCCCAATGCCTGGTCTGTCGCTCACGAGGCTGCCTCCGGAGCCGAGGTGGCAAGCACGTGCCCATTCGAGCCCAGGGCACGCACCGCGAACGTGGTGGCTGAACTGGCCACGTCCATTCGCGTCTCGAAACCTGTCTTGCGCGCCGACGCCACCGGCGCCAGCGAGCCTGCCGAGGAGCCCGCCAGAACCTGCCAGCGCGCCACGCTCGTCGCGCCGTTCCAGCTCGCGAACACCGAAACGCCGGACCCGCCCGTGCGTCGCACCACCAGATCGGGGCGCGTGCGCGGGGTCGCGCTCCACGCGAAGCGGTAGGCGCGGTAGCTGCCGTCGTCCTGGGGCAGGCTCGCGTCGTAGAGCATTCGCCCGCTCGCCGAGAACTCGGAGAAGAACGGCTGGGCGCCGAAGCCGGCGAACACGTTGCCGTTCGCGAGCGTCTGCAGGCTGCCCTCGCTCTGGGCCGAGGTGTCCTCGGGTCGGCGGTACTCGTGCACCACGCTCGCCCTGCGCCGCTTGGTGTCGGGCCTCAGGATCAGCCCGCGCGAAGACGGCGCCTGCTGAGGCGGACCGGCCTCGTCGTCGAACAGGCTCACGTTCCCGTTCCCCAGCATCTGGGCGTCGTGCTGGAACCAGAAGCGCGCGCCCCGGCCCAGCCGGAACGTGCTCGACTTGCCACCGAGCGTCCACACGATCCGACCGCCCGCGCGCTCGATGTCGTACACCGCGGACGTATCGCGCGCCGACACGAGCACGCGCCCGCCCGCCAGCGGCTGGATCGAGTTGATGTGGAACGCGTCGTAGGACGCGCTGTTCGCCGGCGTGGCGTAGGAGTCGGCGAGCGGGATGTGTCCGTACGAGTGCCACTCCCACACCACGAGCCCGGTGGCGATGTCCACCTCCTGCACGATCGCGTCGAGCAGCGGCGACAGCGTGCCCGCGGGAGTGCCGGGCAGATGCACGAGCACGGGCGAGTAGATCGGGAACAGCGCGTAGCCCTCCGGCGTGAGCGTGAACTCGTGGATGTCCATCGCGTAGCCGTTGCCGGCGTGTACGGCCTTGATCGTGCGGTAGGAGCTGTCGGCAATGACGCCCTCGCCGAGACCGAACGCCTGCGCCGTGACGGGCCCCTGCCACCAGGTGAGCACGGTGCGCTTGCCGTAGCGCTGGAGCCGAAGGTTGGCGGCCACCGCCGGCGGCGTGAGCTGGTTGAACCAGACCAGGTTCCCGCGTCCGTCGACGATCATCGGCCCGCCGGGGCCCACCGGCGAGATCGTCACCACGTTGTTGCTCCCGGGGTGCACGATCGGCGACGGCAGCGGCGTGAGGAACACGTCGCCGCTCGAGGCGCCGGCGGAGCGCTTGAGCACCGTGATCCTCGGCGGCTCCAGGTCCGGGCGCGACACGAACTGCTGCAGCTTGGACGGCTGATGCGTGGTGATGTTGAGAATGGGCTGCGTGGCCCCCAGCCGGGCCACCGTGAACGAGAAGCGCCTGGCCGCCTGCCCCGCGATCCGCACGACCACGTTCACACGCTCGCCCTGAGCGAACGGCTCGAGCGGCACGAAGCTGGCCCCGCGTCGGTGCGAGTAGGCGCGCAGCCGGCCGATGTGTGCGCCGCTACTCGTGCCGATGACGCTCACGGACCGGATCAGCCCCGGGCGCACGCCGAGGACGCTGATCTGCGTCTGCGGCGATGCATCCGGCGTGCCGGGCGCCGGCGAGATCGCGAGCGGCGACCGGGCGGACCCCACGGCGAAAGCTGCCGTGGGACCAGCCAGCGCCCCTAGAACGACGGCCCCAGCGATCATGATTTCCCAGTTGACGACCCGTCCAATCATCGCTATTGGCGGGTATTACAACAGTTATTGGAACGCCCGTCAACTACCATTTACGGCATGACCGATTCGGACGTTGCCGCCCGCGGCCGCCGCCTCAGTCCCGACACCCGTCGCGGGGAGATACTCGCGGCTGCGCGCAAGCTCTTCTCCGAGCGTCCATACACGAGCGTCTCCACTTCGGATGTAGCCGAGGCCGCCGGCGTGGCGCGGTCGCTCGTGCACCACTACTTCGGCGGCATCCGCGAGCTGTTCTTCGCGGTAGTGGCGCAGGGCGGCACCGCCCTCGCCGAACTGCGCAGCGCCGGACCCGAGACACCGCTGGACGAGCGCCTCGCGTA
>JBKPDA010000228.1:0-9341 GCA_046727635.1 Actinomycetota bacterium
GTCCCCCTCGAGGCCGTCGCCGGCGGTGGCCACGACCTCGGGCACCTCTTGCAGCGGCGCCTCGAAGTCCGGCGCGATGAAGATGCCCTCGACGCGGCCTTCGCTCATGCGATGAACCTGGCCACGCTCTCCGCGACGCAGACCGGCTTCTCGCCGCCCTCGATCTCCACCGTGAACTTCGTGACCGCCTGCCACCAGCCGTTGCCCACGTCGTCCACCGAGATGACTTCGGAGTACGCGCGCACGCGCGAGCCCGCGGGAACCGGCGCCGGGAAGCGCACCTTGTTCCAGCCGTAGTTCACGCCAAGCTTGAAGCCCTTGGCCTCGGTGAGCTGCTCGCGGAAGCCGTCGATGATCGACAGGGTGAGGTTGCCGTGCGCGATCGGGCCGCCGAACGGGCTCTCGTTCTTCGCACGCTCGATGTCCACGTGGATCCACTGGTGGTCGCCCGAGATCTCCGCGAAGCCGTTGATCATCTCCTGAGTGACCTCGCGCCACTCGCTCGGGCCGACCTGCTGCCCGACTATCTCCTGAAGTCCTTCGATGCCGTCAATCGTGATTGGAGTCATGCCGGGAATTTAGCCTGCCGGGGCCGAGATCACGTCGCGCATGATCTCCAGGGCGCGCTCGATCTCCTCGCGGCTCACGTCGAGGTGCGTGACCGCGCGCAGCAGCGTCGGGCCCATGCGCGAGACCTGCACTCCGGCGCTGCGCAGCTCGTCCCCCAGCTGCGGCGCGTCGTCGTGCTCGAAGAGGACGATGTTCGTCTCGACGCGTGTCGGGTCGATGCGCACGCCGGGCATCTCGGCCAGTCCCTCGGCCAGCAGTCGCGCGTTCGCGTGGTCATCGGCCAGGCGCTCCACGTGGTGGTCGAGCGCGTACAGGCCGGCCGCCGCCACGATCCCCGACTGGCGCATCGCGCCACCCCACATCTGCTTGTAGCGCCAGGCCTCGTCGATCAGCTCGCGCGAGCCCACCAGCACGGCGCCGATCGGCGCGCCGAGGCCCTTCGTGAAGTCCACCCAGGCGGTGTCGAACCGGCCCGCGTAGTCCGCGGCCGGCACGCCCGAGGCCACCACCGCGTTCATAAGCCGGGCGCCGTCCATGTGTGCGCGCAGGCCGTGGGCGCGTGCGACGCTCAGGACGTCGTCGATGGTGGCGAGCGGCCAGACTCGCCCGCCGCCGAGGTTCGTGGTCTGCTCCACCGACACGAGACGGGACCGGTACGAGTAGCGGTCGCCCGGCTGGATTGCGGCCTCGAGCTGGGCGCCGGTGAACACGCCGCCGTCGCCGTCGAGCAGGCTGAGGTGAGCCCCCGAGATCGCCGACGGCCCACCGGCCTCCGCCACCCTCGGGTGAGCGGTGCGGTCCACGATCATCTCGTCGCCGCCGGGCCGGATGTGCAGGCGGAAGGCGATCTCATTGCACATCGTCCCGCTCGGAAGGAACAGCCCCGCCTCGTGGCCCAGCAGCTCGGCGGTGCGCTCCTGGAGCAGGTTCGTAGTGGGATCCGCCATGCGCTGCTCGTCCCCCACCTCGGCCTCGTACATGGCCTTGCGCATGCCGTCTGTGGGGCGGGTTTGGGTGTCTGAGAAGAGATTGATTGTCATGGTGCTCGGTTCTCGGTGCTCGGTTCTCGGAGGCGCCGAACCATAGTTCCGAGCACCGAGCCCCGAGCACTGAGCACTAGCTCAGTGCCTTTCGCAGCTCAGCCAACCGCAACACCGCGCGAGCGGCATCCTCGCCCGTGTGCCGCTTTCCACCACCCGCCCTGGCCAACGCCTGCTCCATCGTGTCCACTGTCAGCACTCCGAAGCCGCATGGCACGCCGGTGTCGAGCGAGACCCGCGCTATGCCCGCCGCCGCCTGGCCGCACACGTAGTCGTAGTGGTCGGTCTCGCCGCGGATGACCGCGCCCACGCAGGCCACGCCCGCGTAGCGGCCCGATTCCGCGCAGTACTTCGCCAGCAGAGGCAGCTCGAACGCGCCCGGCACGTAGTGGACGTCAACGGCGCCGCCGGCCTCCTCGAACACGCGGCGCGCCCCGTCCACCAGCTTGTCCGCCAGGTCGTCGTAGAAGCGGGCCGCGGCGACCGCCCAGGTGTCAGCCACCCGGCTGGTCCCGCTCGCGGTCGTGGCGCTGCTCCTCGTGGATCATCTCCTCGTCGAGCGCCAGGCCCTGGTGGTGGAGCAGGTGCCCCATGCGGTCGCGCTTCGTGCGCAGGTAGTCGCGGTTGTGCTCGGTGGGCGGGTGCTGGATCGGGATCTGGTCGGTGACGGTCAGGCCGTAGCCCTCGAGCCCGACGATCTTCTTCGGGTTGTTGGTGAGCAGCCGGATCGAGCTGAGGCCGAGGTCCACCAGGATCTGGGCGCCGATGCCGTAGTCGCGCAGATCGGCGGGGAGGCCGAGCTCGATGTTGGCGTCCACGGTGTCGAGTCCGTCCTCCTGCAGCTTGTAAGCGCGCAGCTTGTTGAGGAGGCCGATGCCGCGGCCCTCCTGCGCGAGGTAGAGCAGCACGCCCTGGCCCTCTTCCTCGATCCGCCGCAGAGCGTCCTCGAGCTGCTGGCCGCAGTCGCAGCGCAGCGAGTGGAAGACGTCGCCGGTGAGGCACTCGGAGTGCACGCGCACCAGCACGTCCTCGGCCCCGTCTACCTTCCCCTTCACGAGCGCGACGTGGTGCTTGCTGTCCACGAGCGAGCGGAAGCCGACAACCTCGAAGTCCCCGAACTCGGTGGGCATGTTCGCGGAGACCACGCGCTCGATCAGCTTGTCGTGCCGGCGGCGGTAGGCGATCAGGTCGGCGACCGTGACCATCTTCAGCCCGTGCCGCTCGCAGTAGCCCACGAGGTCGGGCACGCGGGCCATCGTGCCGTCGTCGTTCATCACCTCGCAGATCACGCCGGCCGGGGTGAGACCGGCCAGGCGGGCCAGGTCCACCGCCGCCTCGGTCTGCCCGGTGCGCTCGAGCACGCCGCCGAGCTTGGCCTTCAACGGGAAGATGTGGCCGGGCTGTACAAGGTCGCGGGGCGTGCTCTTTGGATCGATCGCCACCTGGATCGTGTGGGCGCGGTCGTGGGCGGAGATGCCGGTGGTCACGCCCTCACGGGCCTCGACGGACACGGTGAACGCGGTCTGGAACGGCGATTCGTTCTTCGCGGCCATGAGGTCGAGGCCCAGCTCGTCGCAGCGGTCGGGGGTGAGCGCCAGGCAGATGAGCCCGCGCGCCTCCTTGGCCATGAAGTTGATGGCCTCGGGCGTCGCGAACTGGGCGGCCAGCGTGAGATCGCCCTCGTTCTCGCGGTCCTCCGCGTCGCAGACCACCACCATCTTGCCCGCGCGGATGTCCTCGATGGCCTCCTCGATCGTCGCGAACGGCGCCCTCACGGTGCTCATGAGCGCACCCCCTGCGTCAGCTTCTCCACGTACTTGGCGAGCACGTCCACCTCCAGGTTGACCAGCCGGCCCGGCACGGCCGACCCGAGGGTCGTTCGCTCCAGGGTCTCGGGGATGAGAGAAACGCTAAAGCCTTCGTCGTCGAGATCGGCGACCGTGAGCGACACGCCGTCCACGGCGATCGAGCCCTTCTCCACGACATAGCGCAGGAGCTCGGACTCGCAGACGATCCGCACGACGCTCGAGAAGCCCTCGACGGTGACGGATTCCACCGTCCCGGTGCCATCGACGTGACCCTGCACGAAGTGGCCGCCCAGGCGGTCCTCCGCCCGCAGTGGCAGCTCGAGGTTCACGTGCTCGCCCTGCTCCAGCGGGCCGAGCGAGCTGCGCCGGAGGGTCTCGTTCATCACGTCCGCTCGGAAGCTCTTGCCGCTCACCTCGACGGCGGTCAGGCAGACGCCGTTGACCGCGATCGAGTCGCCCTCCTTCAGGCCGGCCGCGAGCCCGGTCTCCACCTCCAGCCGCGCGCCTGCCGGCTCGCGCTGTATCGCGCTCACCGTGCCCATTTCTTGTACGAGGCCCGTGAACATCACCACTCCGTCATGCGCGCGCGGATGAGCACGTCGTCGGCGATCCGCTCGACCTCACTGGTGAGCGCACGCTTGGCCGCTTCGATGGCCTCCACGCCCTGGCCCTCGAGCGGCACTCGGGCGTGGCGGCCGCCGGCCAGCATCGGCGCCACGAAGAGGCGCACCTCGTCGAGCTCGCCGGCGTCGAGGAACGCGCCGGCCAGGTGGGGACCGCCCTCCAGGAGCATCGACTGGATGCCGCGCGAGCCGAGCTCGGTGAGCGCCGAGCGCACGCGCGCCGCCTCGTTCTCGCCGGTCGCCACGATGATCTCCACCCCGGCGGCCTCGAGTGCGTCGCAGGACGCGCGCGACGCGGCGCGCGAGCAGCAGAGGATCAGCGGCACCTCCAGAGCCGTCTGCACGAGCTGGCTGGACGCGGGCAGGCGGGCCTCGGAGTCGAACACCACGCGGCTGGGCTGGCGCGTGACTCCTTGCACGCGCGCGGTGAGCAACGGGTCGTCGGCGAGCGCTGTGCCGATGCCGACGGCCACCGCGTCCACCTCGGCGCGCCAGTGGTGCGACATCAAGCGGCTCTCCTCACCGGAGATCCACTGCGAGTCGCCGCTCTGGGTGGCCACCTTGCCGTCGAGCGTCATCGCGGACTTGAAGAGCACAAGCGGGCGGCCCGTCTTCGCGTGCTTGCGGAACGGCTGGTTGAGCAGGCGCGCCGCGTGCGCGGGCGCGCCAACCGCCACGTCCACGCGGATGCCCTCGTCACGCAGGATGCCGAGGCCGCGCCCGGATGCCTTCTCGGTGGGATCGTCGGATGCGACGACAACACGCGCGATGTGGGCTTCCACGATCGCCTCGGTGCAGGGCGGCGTGCGCCCCTCGTGGCAGCACGGCTCGAGTGACACGTACAGCGTCGACCCCGCGGGATCCTCCGTGGCGACCGCCAGCGCCTCGCGCTCGGCGTGCGGCCTGCCGGCCGCGCTGTGGAAGCCTTCGCCAATGACGCGCCCGTCCTTCACGAGCACCGCACCGACGAGCGGGTTGGGGCTGGTCTTGCCGCGCGCGTGCTCGGCGAGCTCGATGGCGCGCATCAGGTGAAGCTCGTCGGTGCCGGTGATCGTCGCGTCGGTCATTTGATTGCAGAGTCAATGGTAATCCCGGGTGCTCGGAGCTCGGTGCTCGGTGCTCGGAAGACAACGTCCGAGCACCGAGCACTGAGCACCTGCATTGCGCTTAACAGGCCCCTTATACGCTGGCGCCGCCATGCGCCGGCTGCTGACCCCTGCCCACCTCGCGCTCACCCTGATCGTCGCCTGCGGATTCGTCCTCCGCGTCCTGCACAACACCTACGGACTGCCCTACGTCTACAACATCGACGAGGGCTCCCACTTCACGAACCGTGCGGTGGGGATGTTCGGAGGCAGCCCCGACCCCGGCTACTTCCAGAACCCGTCGGCCTTCACCTATCTGGAGCACCTCGCGTTGCGCTTCCAGTACGGGCCCGGGCACGTGATCCCGTTCGGGAACTACGACCGCGTGATCAAGGAGTTCGGCCACGACCCGACGACGATCTACCGCACCGGCCGCACGCTCGCCGCGGTGCTGTGCATCCTCGGCGTGATCGCGATCTACTGGGTGGGCCGTCGGCTGTGGGGCACCTTCGAGGGCCTGGCGGCAGCGGGCGTTCTGTCGTTCGCCTTCCTGCCGGTCGTGTACTCACGCATCGCGGTGACGGACGTGGGCACGCTGCTGCCGGTGTCGTTCGCCTTGTACGCCGCGGTGCGCGTGTACGAGGGCGCCGGGCGAAGAATGTGGCTCTTCGGCGGCGCGATGGCGGGGCTCGCGATCGGCTTCAAGTACACGGCCGGGCTCGTGTTGTTGCCGCTCGGGCTGGCCACGATCGCCCGCATGCGGCGCGACCCGCGCGTGGCCCTGGAGGGAGTGCTCGCGCTGGTGGCCGCGCTTGGCGTCTTCTTCGTCACGAACCCGTACGTGTTCATCGACATCTCGAATGCGTGGCACCAGCTGCACGGCGAGGCCGAGCTGGCGGGCAAGTTCAAGAAGCTCGGCCAGGAGCAGTACTCCGGGCCGGGCTACTACCTGCAGAGCCTCACGTGGGGCTTCGGCTGGGTGCCCGCGGTGGCGATGCTCGCGGGCCTCGCGCTCGAAGCGCGCCGCTCGGTGGTCCGTGCGGTGCTCCTGTTCGTCTTCCCGCTCGCGCTGTTCATCTACCTGAGCCTGCAGGTGCGCTGGTTCGGTCGCTGGCTGTTGCCGGCGTATCCGGCGATGGCGCTGCTCGCGGGGGTGGCGATCGCCTGGGTGGCGCGGCGGGTGCCGTGGGGTCGCGCGGCCCAGGCCGGGGCGCTCGCGCTGATCGGCCTGGCGGTGCTGGCGGTGCCGATTGCCGCGGACGTGCGCACCGCTCGCGTACTCGGTCGCACCGACAGCCGCCAGATCGCGCGCGACTGGCTGGTGGCGCACTACCCCAAGCGACTACGGATCGTGATCGAGCCCGCCGTGCCGCCGCGCTGGTACCGCGTGGTCGACCACCCGGGCAACAAGCAGTTCATCCGCGGCTTCATCCGCGACATCACCGACACACACGAGGATTACGGCAGCACGCTCAACCCTGGGACCATCGACCGCTACCGTCGTGCGGGCTTCTGCCTCGTGATGTCGATGAGCCTCATCCGAGGCAGATCCCAAAATGCACACTTCGCGCCGGCCCTCGCGTACTACGACCGGCTCGAGCGTGAGTCGAAGCTGATCTACCACGGCACGCCGTACAAGCGCGGCGCGAAGCCGGTGAAGTTCAACTTCGACCTCTCCTACAACTACTACCCCACCGCCTTCGCACGACCCGGCCCCGAGATTTGGATCTATCGACTGAACAACTGCAAGCAGGGCTTCGGCCCGGTGCCGAAGGGCACCGGCACGCCGACGACGGGCAACGCGCCCGGAGTCCGCAGGTGAGGCGTCGTCCCCGCTGGCTGCGGATGCCCGGCGGGGCGGCGCTGGGCTGGATCCTGCTCGGCGCGCTGGTGCTCCGGCTCTGGTCGCTGAAGCACGGGCTGCCCTACGTCTACAACACCGACGAGGAGCAGCACTTCGTGCCGCGGGCGGTGGCGATGGTCGGCGGCTCGCTCGACCCCAACTACTTCGAGAACCCGCCGGCGCTCACGTACCTGCTGTTCGCGGTCTTCAAGCTGCGCTTCCACGCCGGCTTCCCGTTCGGCTCGCACGGGTTCGGCAGCGCGTTCCGGCACGACCCCACGGCGGTGTTCACCACCGCGCGCTTCGTGGTGGCGCTGCTCGGCACGCTCAGCGTCGGGCTCGTCTACTGGGCGGGCGCGCGCTTCTACGAGCGGCGCGTTGGGCTGGTGGCCGCCGTGCTGATGGCCTGCGCGTTCCTGCCCGTCTTCTACGCCAAGCAGGCGCTGAACGATGCGGTCACGCTCGTGCCGCTCACCGTGGCACTGGTGGCCAGCTTGTGGGTCTACGAGAGCGGGCGAAGATGGCACTGGGCGCTTGCCGGCGCGGCGGTGGGCGTCGCGACCGATGTGAAGTACACGGCCGCGGCCATGGTCGTGGTGGTGGGGCTCGCCGGGCTGTTGCGGCTGATCGAGCGGCGCGATTCGTTCCGGCAGTTCCTCGTGGGCGGCGTGATCTCGGCCGGCGTGTTCTTCCTCGTGGTGGTGGCGCTCGACCCGTACATGCTGGTTCACCTCTCGCTCTGGAAGCACCAGGTCACCGGGCAGGCCGGCACGGCCAGCGGCTCGGCCAAGCTCGGGCAATCGAGTCAGCCGGGCTGGACCTACTACCTCTGGACGCTCAGCTGGGGGTTCGGCTGGATTCCCACCTTCGCCTCTGTGGCAGGCGCGGCGATCGCGCTGCGCACGAGTCGCGCCCGCGGCCTTCTGCTCGTGGCGTTCCCGGTACTGCTGCTGCTCTTCCTCGGCGGGCAGGCGCGCCACTTCGGGCGCTGGTTCCTGCCGGCCTACCCCGCGCTGGCGATCCTGGCGGCGTATGCGGCGGTGCGGGCCGTGGACGCGCTGCCCGCTGCATGGTCTCGCAGGCGCGGCATCTTGATCGGCGTGGCCGCGGCCGTCCTGGCGATCCAGGGTCTCTGGTCGAGCGTGCGCGTGAACTCCGTGCTCGCCCAGACCGACACGCGTACGCTCGCCCGCCAGTGGATCGAGCGCACCGTGCCGGTCGGCTCGAAGCTGGTGGTGGAGCCGGCGGTGTTCCCGAAGGACTTCCTCACCGTGGGCAAGCCGAAGAACGCCTACCAGCTTTACAAGATCTCGCCGCCGTTCCAGGGCTATGAGAAGAAGCTGACGCCGTCGCTGGTGGACACGTATCGAGCCGGTGGCTACTGCTGGGTGCTCGTGGCGAGCTACCAGCACGACCGCGGGCTCAAGGGGGGCCTGGCGAACGCGCGCGCGTACTACGCGCGGCTCGCCGCGGAGTCGGCGCCGCCGATCGTCTTCTCTCCCTACCGCTTCGGCGCGAAGCCGGTGAGTTTCAACTTCGACCTCTCCTTCGACTTCCTGCCGCGCGCCTACGCGCGCCCCGGCCCGCTGATCCAGCTCTACCGGCTGAACGGGTGCGGGGGGTGAAGCGCTTCGCCCGCCGCATGCTGCTCGCCCCGAACCTGGTGAGCCGCGCGGCCGCCCGGGCCGCGAGCGCCCGCGAGGAGGCGTGGATGCTGTCGCAGCCGCGCGAGGTGCGGGAGAGCTATGTGCGGGAGGTTGTTGATCGGGGCGAGGATGCGGTGCATGCGGAGATGTGGATGCTGCGGCAGTCCGACGCGGTGCGGCATAGCTATATCCGCGAAGTGCTCGAGCCGGGGCTCGAGGAATAGTGCTCGGAGCTCGGAGCTCGGAGAGCGTCCTCCGAGCACCGAGCACTGAGCACTGAGCACTGAGCACCTGTCAGCCGCAATTCGCATACACCCGCCAAAACGGATTGCTAGCCACGTACTTGAAGGTTGAAAGCGGATAGTTCGACCACCACTTCTGGACCGAGTTGGCGCTGACGCCCGTTACCGAGCGGGCGGCCGCCGGCTCGAAGTTGAAGCTGATGTCGATGAAGAGGAGGCCGTGCTTTGGCGGGTGCGCCTGGGCGATCGTGGCCTGGAGATCGTTCTTCGACAGGCCGGTCTGGTACTCGATCACCGGCATCGCCGAGTGTGTGGGCACGGTGATCGGTCCGCAGCTGCGCAACAGCGGCACCACGCTCGGGTCCTCGAGTATCGACTTGAGGTAGCGGTGCTGCTTCTTCACGAACAGCGTCTGCCCATGGAGCTTGCGGAAGTCGTTGGCCCAGGCGGGCACTCGCCAGGCCACGAGCACGAGGGAGAGGAT
>JBKPDA010000229.1:0-4771 GCA_046727635.1 Actinomycetota bacterium
GAGGTGTCGAGCGTGAAGCCCAGCGCCGGCACCCGCTCGCGCCACTCGAGCAGGTCGCGCCAGTGGCCGCCGACCGGCGATAGGTACACGCCTCCCGTGCGCATCCGCAAGACCGGCGGCACGTTCTCGATCAGCGGCTTCACGCCCCGGTCGACACAGACCTCGGCATAGAACCTGAGGAAGCGCTCGATCGCCTCCTCGTCCGGACCGCCCGGCTGCGCGCGGTACTCCTGCGGCGACATCGGCGTGAAGAGGTGGATGGTCAGCACGGGCGAGCCGATCGCGGCGGCGAACTCCGCGCTGCGCTCCACGCCGGCCTGCGCCTCCGCGTCGAGCCTGTCCACCCGCACGAAGGCCCCGCTCGGCCACGCCACGGGCGCCTCGGCCGTGAGCACCACGTCCGCGCCGCCCACCGCGTCGCCCGTGACCGCGATCGCGTGTCGCAGCGCCGCGTCGTCCGCCACGTGCTGCGGCATGAGGCAGAGCTCTAGCCCGCGCCACCGGCCGCCTTCGAGGCGGTCCGCGATCTGGTCAGGCTCGGGCGCGGCCTTGAGCAGCGGGATGGCGGCGTAGCCAGTCGACATAGAGCTGAACAGCGGTGTCGAGGGGGCGGGTTTCGAGGATCAGCCCGGCGCCGGTGTCGTAACTCTCGTTCTCGCCGGGCGCGAGATCCCCTCCCGGTGTCTCGATCGGCGAGGACGAGCCTACCGTGTCGCGTACGAGCTCGGCTACCTCAATCAGCGGCGTGCCGACGCCCGTGCCGAGCGTAAAAGTCTGATTCCAGCGCCCTTCCTCGATGATGCCGGCGAGCCCGGCCACCATGTCGTCCACGTAGAGGAAGTCGCGGGTGCGGCGCGGGTCGCCGGGGATCACGATCGGCTCCTCGTCGATCGCGCGAGCGGCGAACGCGGCGATTGCGCCCGTTGCGCCCTCCCACGTGACCTGGCCCGGCCCGAACACCGACGTGAGCCTCACCACTGTGGCGTTGGCCGGGTGGAAGCGGCAGGCATTCTCGCCCAGGCGCTTCGACATCGCGTACGGATCGGGCGGCGGGTCCATCGCCACGCGGACGCTCGAGGGGTAGATCAGGCCCGCGCCGTGCTGCGCGCACCCCTGGAGGAGGTTCAACGTCGTACCGGCGTTCTCGCGGACGGCTCGGGCCGGGTCACGCCGGGCGCCGACGGGGGACGGCTCGCCGGCGAAATGGAGCACCGCGTCGCAGCCGGCCACGAGGTCGCGCACGGCGGGGTCGCCGGCGTCCAGCCGCACCGGGTCGAGCTCGGCGGAAGCCGCACGCACGCGGCTGCCCGGCCGCGACAGCGGCACGATCTCGTGACCCTCGTCAGCCAGCAGCGTGCACGCGCGCCAGCCGAGGAAGCCGGTGGCGCCGGTGACCAGCAGCTTCATCCCAGGTACCCGGCGAGTGTGTGCTCGTAGTCGAACGGCGTCACGAAAGTGTGGCTGGCTCCGCCCGCGGGCTGCTCACCCCGTGCCCGTGCCGCCACGTCAGCCACGGTCACGGTCTCGGCCGCCACGTTCGCCGCGCTGATGCCCGGTCCGGCGGGCGACTCCAGCATGATCCGCGCCGCGTCGTCCACGTGCACCACGCCGATGGTGGCACGGCCGCCGTGGTCCAGCGTGAGCTCCTCTCCGGCCGCCGCCAGCCGGCGGAACTTGTCCACGACGGTCTGCGAGTCGGGCCGATCGTGCTCCACCGGGCTCGGCCCGTAGACGATGCCCAGGCGCAGCAGCGCGAGGTCGAACCCGTGCTTGCGCGCGTACAGCTCGAGGCACAACTCGGCGTAGATCTTCGAGAGGTGGGCGAGGTCGCCCTGCGGCCCGTATGGATGCTCGGGTCCGATCTCCCCGCTCAGCTTCGGCCCGTACACGTGAAGCGAGCTGCCGTATACGAGTGCGCCGCAGCCACACGCGCCCACCGCCTCCGCCACGCGGCGGGCACCGCTCACGTTCGTCTCCTCCGTGTAGTCCGGATCCGATTCGGACAGCGGCCGGCTGGCCTGCGCCGCCAGGAGATACACGCGGTCTGGACGGATGCCCTCGAGCAGCGGCCAGAGGTCCTCGGGGCGCCGGATGTCCACCGTCTCCACGCGCGCCCCCCGCCGCTCGAGCGGCTCGACCTGCGAGCGCTCGGTGGCGAACCAGTTGTCCGCGAGCGTGACCTCGTGCCCCTCGTCGAGGGCCAGCTCCGCGAGGCGGGCTCCGATGTAGCCCGCCCCCAGCACTAATAGCGCGGCCACTGCTAAATGGACCTGACGTTGGCCGCTGTGGGCACGACGTTGCGGGTGTCCACGATCAGCTTGGCCTGATCCCACAGCGGCGCCTGCAGGAACTGGCGGTGGGGAGTGAGCACGACCACGCAGTCCGCGGCGCGCACCTCGTCGGCCGTGAGGTCCACGCTGCGGTGCACGACGTCGTCGAGCTCGAACTCGGCCACCCACGGATCGGAGTAGTGGATCTCGCCGCCGCGCATAGCGAGCTGCCGCAGCACCTCGAGGCTGGGCGACTCGCGGATGTCGTGGACGTCGGCCTTGTAGGCCATGCCCAGCAGCAACAGGCGCGAGCCGCGGATGGGCTTGCCCGCCTCGTTCAGCGCGTCGGCCACCTTCGCCACCACGTGCGCGGGCATGTTCGCGTTGATCTCGTGCGCCGCGTCGATCAGCTGCGCGGAGTAGCCGTACTCGCGCAGTCGCCAGGCAAGGAAGTGCGGCACCACGGGGATGCAGTCGCCGCCGAGGCCGGGGCCCGGGTAGTGGGGGAGGAAGGCGAACGGCTTGGTGCTGGCCGCCTCGATCACCTCCCAAGGCGAGATGCCGAGCCGGTCGCACATCAGCGCCAGCTCATTGGCCAGCGCGATGTTCACCGCGCGGAAGGTGTTCTCGTGCAGCTTGGCGGTCTCAGCGACCATCGTGCTCGACACTGGCACCACGTCCTCCACCACCTGGCGGTAGAGCAGCTCGGTGCGCCGTCGGCACTCGTCAGTCACTCCCGCCACCAGTTTGGGCGTGTTGCGGATCGAGTACTGCTTGTTGCCGGGGTCCACCCGTTCGGGCGCGTAGCCGAGGAAGAAGTCCTCGCCGGCCTTGCCGCCGCTCTTCTCGAGGATCGGAAGCACGATGTCCTCGGTGCTGCCCGGGTAGGTGGTGGACTGCAGCACCACGAGTTGCCCTGGCCGCAGGTTCGCCGCCACCGACTCCGCCGCCGACACGATGTAGGAGATGTCGGGCGTCCGCGTCTTCGACAGGGGGGTGGGCACGCAGATCGTCACGGCATCGAGCTCGCGCACGGCCGCGTAGTCCGTCACCGCGCGCAGACGGCCATCGAGGTGGTCGAGCCGCTCGGCCGGGACGTCGACCAGGTAGGAGCGGCGCTCGGTGACGGCGCGCACGCGCTCCTCGCTCACGTCGATGCCGGTCACCGGGAAACCGGCCTCCGCGAACACCATCGCCAGGGGCAAACCGGCGTAGCCCAGGCCGACGATTCCGACCGCGGCCTCACGCGTGGCTATGCGCTCGTCGAACGCCCGCGCGGACGAGAGAACCTCACTCACGCTGGTCAAGGCTACTGCGAGGGCGGGCGTCAACCCTTCAATTCCCTCACCACCCTGCGCTATAACCCTCCTGCATATGTCCTTGTGGGACTCCCTGCGTTCCCTCGTCGAGGACGGTTCGGTGGCGTGGGGCTTCATCTTGGCGGCGGCGATCGTGCTGCTGCTGACGCCGGCCAGCGCCTGGCTTGCCCCCAAGATTGGCGGGATCGACCGGGGCGGCGACAGGCCGCGCGTCCACACGAAGCCCGTTCCGCGCATCGGCGGTCTCGCGATCATCGTCGGCATCCTCGTGCCGGCTCTCCTGTTCGTGGATCTCGACGGTCCTTATCCGGGGATCCTGATCGGCACCGCCGCGGTGGCCGCGGTTGGGCTGATCGACGACACGCGGGGGCTGCGCCCGGGGCCGAAGGCGCTGATGGTCGTGGCTCTCGCGCTCATCCCGGTGCTCGGCTGGGACCTGCGCATGAACCACCTGAACCTGCCGCTGATCGGGTCGCTCAACCTCGGCTGGGCCTCGTACCCGCTCACGGTTCTGTGGATCGCGTTCCTCGCCAATCTCGTGAACCTCATCGACGGGATGGACGGCCTCGCCGCCGGCATCGTGGCGATCGCTGCCGGTGCCTTTGCGCTGCTCGCGGTGTCGTTCGGCCGCTCCGAGGCGGCCGCGCTCGCAGCCATGGTCTGTGGCGCCACGCTCGCGTTCCTGCGCAGCAACTACCACCCGGCGAAGATCTTCATGGGGGACTCCGGGGCGCTGGCGCTCGGCTACTTACTCGCGGCCATCGCGGTGCAGGGAGTGTTGAAAACGGCGGCGACGATCGCGTTCGCCGGCCCGCTGCTAGTGATGGCGGTGCCGATCCTCGACACCTCGTTCGTCGTGCTGAAGCGGCTGAAGTACCGGCGCGCGCCCTGGGGCGCCGACCACAACCACTTCTACCACCGCTTCATGCGCATCGGCTTCTCGCAACGCCGCACCGCGGCGTACCTCCACCTGTGGGCGATGCTGCTCGCCGCCTACGGGATCATGCTGCGCTTCGTGCCGCCGCGGCCCGGGGGGAACTGGAACACCACGCATTCGATCATCGCCGCCGTGGTCGGCCTCGCCGTCCTCGGCGCCTCGGCCTGGATGGTCTACACGCTCGAGATCCTCAAGGGGCGCCACCTGCGGGCAATCGGGCTGGGGCGCTTCGTTCGCGAGGCGGC